>CAKSGG010000045.1 GCA_934454215.1 uncultured Clostridia bacterium | reverse complement strand
AACAAGGGTGTCGTTTCAAGAGTTCTTCCGCAGGAGGATATGCCGTTCTTAGAGGACGGTACGCCGTTACAGATTGTGCTGAACCCTCTGGGCGTGCCTTCGCGTATGAATATCGGTCAGGTGCTTGAAATGCACTTGGGCTACGCTTACAGATGTCTTTCGTTAAAGACGAGAGAAGAACTGGAAAAGACAATAATAGACGAGGACTTTAAGAGAGAATTTTTATCGGCATACGACCATAAGCGTCCCGACAGATTCGTTAAGCTTGCAACGCCTGTATTTGACGGTGCGCAGGACGAGGATATTAAGGCGGCGTTTAAGGAGGCAGGCTTGAATCCGACATTTAAGTCGGCGGTTTACGACGGACGTACGGGTGAGAAATTCGACAACGACGTTACGGTCGGTATCATGTATTACCTCAAACTGCATCACCTTGTTGACGATAAGATTCACGCCCGTTCAACAGGTCCGTACTCACTTGTCACGCAGCAGCCTCTGGGCGGTAAAGCACAGTTTGGCGGACAGCGTTTCGGTGAGATGGAAGTTTGGGCTCTTGAAGCATACGGAGCAGCTTATACATTGCAGGAAATATTAACCGTTAAATCGGACGATATTGTAGGACGTGTCAAGACCTATGAGGCTATCGTTAAGGGTGAGAATATTCCGAAATCCGGTATTCCCGAATCCTTTAAGGTGCTTGTTAAGGAATTGCAGTCGCTGGCGCTCGATATACGCATACTGAATCACAACATGGAGGAAATCAACCTTGACGAAACGTTTGACGACGATGACGAAGGCGTTGTTTCGGACGACATTGTTCAGACAATGGAGGAGGGCGACGTATCAATTGAAGATGATGATTTCGGTGATTCACATATGAGATTCGACGAACTTGAAGACGACGAGGACGACTTCAGCGACGATGACAGCGAGGAATATTTAATATCAGACGATTTTGATGATGATGAGATATTGTCATAACGGAAAGGTAATGATAGCATGAAAAATAAGCGGCGCATCTCATCTCAAAATCAGCCCTTGAGGTATACACATACATCGGCGGATTGATTTCGAGCGACCTGCTTGCTTCTTTTCCATGTTAGACTTATGTCGCTGTTGGCGGCAGAATGGAGATTTGTATGTTAGAATTTAATAGCTTTGAAGCAATAAAAATCGGTCTTGCCTCACCCGAAACCATACTAAGCTGGTCATACGGTGAAGTCACCAAGCCCGAAACAATAAATTACCGTACACTTAAACCCGAAAAGGACGGCTTGTTCTGCGAAAAGATTTTCGGCCCGACAAAGGACTGGGAATGTCACTGCGGTAAGTATAAAAAAATAAGATATAAAGGTAAAATCTGTGAACGCTGCGGCGTTGAGGTTACAAAGTCAAAGGTAAGACGCGAGAGAATGGGACATATCGCTCTTGCAACGCCCGTATCGCATATATGGTATTTCAAGGGCGTTCCGTCCTCAATGGGACTTATACTCGATTTGTCGCCCAGACAGCTTGAAAAGGTGCTGTATTTTGCGTCATATATCGTAATTGACCCGGGTGCGTCAACGCTTATGCAGAATCAGGTGCTTTCGGAAAGAGAGTACCGTGAGGCGTACGACAAATTCGGCGATAAATTTACGGCGAGCATGGGTGCGGAGGCAATCCAGACGCTGCTCGAACGTATCGACCTTGAGGCTCTTTCAAAGGAATTGAAAGAAGAGCTGGAAACGGCGCAGGGTCAGAAAAAGGCAAGAATCATAAAAAGACTTGAAATTGTCGAGGCGTTCTATATGTCGGGAAACCGTCCCGAATGGATGATTATGTCGGTAATACCCGTCATTCCTCCCGAGCTTCGTCCTATGGTTCAGCTTGACGGCGGACGTTTTGCAACATCGGATTTGAACGATTTGTACAGACGTGTTATAAACAGAAACAACAGATTAAAGAGACTGCTCGAACTGGGCGCTCCCGATATTATTATAAGAAACGAAAAGAGAATGTTACAGGAGGCTGTTGACGCTCTTATCAACAACGGCAGACGAGGACGTACCGTAACCGGTCCGGGCAACAGACCGTTAAAGTCGCTTTCGGATATGCTTAAAGGTAAGCAGGGACGATTCAGACAAAACCTTTTGGGTAAGCGTGTTGACTATTCGGGACGTTCGGTTATCGTTGTAGGTCCCGAAATGAAGATTTATCAGTGCGGTCTGCCGAAAGAAATGGCAATCGAGCTGTTCAAGCCGTTCGTTATGAAGGAGCTTGTTTCAAGAGGTCTTGCGCATAATATAAAGAGCGCAAAGAGAATGGTTGAGCGTACAAAGCCGGAGGTTTGGGATGTGCTTGAGGACGTTATCAAGGAACACCCCGTACTTCTGAACCGTGCGCCGACTCTGCACAGACTGGGTATTCAGGCATTTGAGCCGAGATTGGTTGAGGGACGTGCGCTTAAATTGCATCCGCTTGTATGTACGGCTTACAACGCCGACTTCGACGGCGACCAGATGGCTGTTCACGTACCTCTGTCACCCGAGGCGCAGTCAGAGGCAAGATTCCTTATGCTGAGTGCAAACAACCTGTTAAAGCCGCAGGACGGACACCCCGTTACAGTGCCTACGCAGGATATGATTTTGGGTTCGTATTATTTAACTCTGCACAGAGAAAACTATGCGGAAATGATTGATTCGATTATGTCGAGCGAGCCTAAGCTGAATCTGCTTGCTGATACGCTTATGAACGAGGCAGAGGAAAATATCGTTATATATAACGAGGAAGAGCCGATAAAGAGCTATACTTCAATCAAGGACGCTCTTACGGATATAAAGAATAATAAAGAGGTTCAGAAGAACGAAAACAGCGTTCATACAAACCCGATAACGCTTGTTACTCCGAACGGAACTGTTCAGACATCGGTTAAGCGCGTGCTTGATGTTGTAAAGAGATTTACGATAAAGACATTTACGTCGTTTGACGAGGCACTGCTTGCATACGACAATCATCAGGTAACACTGCACGAGAGAATCAGAGTCGTAAATAAAAAGCTTATAAACGGCGAATTAAAGAGTGCGCTTATCGAGGCGACCGTCGGAAGAATTATCTTCAACAACAACATACCGCAGAATATCGGCTATATCGAAAGAGAAACCGAAAACGATATGTTCCTGCTTGAAGTTGACGAAATGGTCGGCAAAAAGCAGCTTGGCAAGATTATAGACAAGTGTATAAGAACGCACGGCACATCGGTTACCGCAGAGGTTCTTGACAAGATAAAGGCAACGGGCTACAAATATTCGACAAAGAGCGCAATCACGGTTGCGGTTACGGATATTGAAGTTCCCGAAAAGAAAAAGCAGATACTTGCGGACGCCGAAAACGAAGTTGAAAAAATCATGCAGATGTACCGTATGGGTATTCTTACAAACGAGGACAGATATAATCAGGTTATTAAAATCTGGGCCGAGGCTTCGGGCAAGGTTACGGAAGCCATGATGGAAAATCTGGGCGAGTTTAACCCGATATTCATGATGGCGGATTCGGGTGCGAGAGGTAGTACAAACCAGATTCGTCAGCTGGCTGCAATGCGCGGACTTATGGCGGATACACAGGGACGTACAGTCGAAATTCCTATCAGAGCTAACTTCCGAGAGGGTCTGAACGTACTGGAATACTTCATTTCATCGCACGGCGCACGTAAAGGTCTTACAGATACGGCGCTGAGAACTGCCGACTCGGGTTATCTGACAAGACGTCTTGTTGACGTATCGCAGGAGGTTATCGTTCATGAAATCGACTGCGGAACAACAGAGGGCGAATGGGTAACGGAAATCACGGACGGCAAGGAATCAATCGAGCCTTTGAAGGACAGAATTGTCGGACGTACCTCAATGGAGGATATTCACCACCCCGTAACGGGCGAAACGCTTGCGTTTGCAGGTCAGCTTATAACGGACGTTCAGGCGGATAAGATTATAAAAGCCGGAATAACAAAGGTTTATATAAGAAGTGTATTGAGATGTAAGTCAAGAACGGGCGTATGCTCGAAGTGCTACGGTACTAACCTTGCAACGGGCGAGCTTGTAAACGTGGGTGAGTCTGTAGGTATTATTGCGGCTCAGTCAATCGGTGAACCGGGTACGCAGCTTACGATGAGAACGTTCCACGCCGGCGGTGTTGCGTCGGGCAGCGATATTACGCAGGGTCTTCCCCGTATCGAGGAGCTTTTTGAGGCAAGAAAGCCTAAGGGTCTTGCTATTATTTCGGAAATCGCCGGAAGAGTTTCGGTTTCCGATACAAAGAGAAAGCGCGAGGTTACGGTTACGAACGACGAAATCGGCGAATCAAAGACATACACGATTCCTTACGGTTCAAGCATTAAGGTTCATGACGGAGATGTTATCGAGGCCGGCGACGAGCTGACGGCAGGTTCTGTTAACCCGAATGATATTCTTGCAATCAAGGGTCCTCAGGCGGTTCAGGTGTATATCACAAGAGAAGTTCAGAGAACCTACAGAATGCAGGGTGTTGACATTAACGATAAGCACGTTGAGGTTATCACACGTCAGATGCTGCGCAAGGTAAGAGTCGAGGATTCGGGAGATACCGATTTGCTTATAGGCTCGCTTGTAGATATGTTTGAGCTTGAAGAGGCGAACAAGAGAGTGGAGGAAAAGGGCGGAGCGCCCGCAACGTCGTCGCCTGTACTGCTCGGTATCACGAAAGCGTCGCTTGCTACGGATTCGTTCCTGTCGGCAGCTTCGTTCCAAGAGACGACAAAGGTTCTTACGGACGCTGCAATCAAGGGTAAGATTGACCCGTTAATCGGTCTGAAAGAAAATGTAATTATCGGTAAGCTTATTCCTGCCGGAACGGGTATGAGTATGTATAAAGACATCAACATCACCATAGACGGCGAAGAAGTACCGAACGAAGATATTAAATAATTATGACCCTGCCGCCGTGCAGTTTCGGCGGCGGGGTTTTGTTTTTCCGAAGAAATTTTAAAAAATTTAGGATTTTTGGCGTTACCCCCTTGAAAAATCCATAAAAAAGGTATATAATGAATATAATTAAGATTTTATGCAAAAAAAGGAGAATATATTCAATGAGTAAATTTATTGAGGCTCTTAAAGAAAGAGCAAAGAAAGACGTAAAAACCATTGTTTTGGCTGAAGGTGAAGAGGTAAGAGCCATTAAGGCTGCCGAAATCGCTCTTAAAGAGGGATATGCAAAGATTATTCTTGTCGGAAACCCCGATAAAATAAATATGATTGCAAAGGAAGAAAATATAGATATTACGGGTGCGGCAATCGTTGACCCCGAAACATCGGATAAGGCTGCCGCTTATGCGGATATGTTCTATGAATTGAGAAAGAAAAAGGGCGTAACTCCCGAACAGGCTGCCGAAACGATTAAAAATCCGCTTTATTTCGGCGTTATGATGGTTAAAATGGGCGATGCCGACGGTATGGTTGCAGGTGCTGTAAACTCATCGGCTAACGTTATTCGTCCGTCATTGCAGATTTTGAAAACCGCTCCCGGCACAAAGCTTGTTTCGGCATTCTTTATCATGAGCGTTCCCGACTGCGAATACGGCGAAAACGGCACGTTTATATTCTCGGATTCGGGCTTAAATCAAGACCCCGACTCGGACGAGCTTTCGGAAATCGCAATTTCATCGGCGGCGTCATTCAAAAAGCTTATATGCGCAGAGCCGAAAATCGCAATGCTTTCACACTCAACCTACGGCAGCGCAAAGCACGCTCTTGTTGACAAGGTAAGAGAGGCAACAAAGCTTGCACAGGAAAAGCGCCCCGATTTGCTTATCGACGGTGAATTGCAGCTTGACGCAGCAATCGTTGAATCTGTAGGAAGTCAGAAAGCTCCCGAATCAAAGGTTGCGGGCAAAGCGAATGTTTTGGTATTCCCGAACCTTGACGCAGGAAATATCGGCTACAAGCTTGTTCAGAGACTTGCAAAGGCAGAGGCTTACGGTCCGATTCTGCAAGGTATCGCAAAGCCCGTAAACGATTTGTCAAGAGGCTGTACGGCTGAGGACATTGCGGGAGTTATAGCGATTACCGCAATACAGGCTACGAACTGATTATACATATAGCTTTAGGAGGATAAGTCTGAATAAAATCGCCCATAGTACTGCTTTTTGCTCGGGGCGATACCGACGTACAGCACCGCTCGCTGCAAAGCAGTACTTCGGACAATTTTCTTTCAGACTTCGGTTTTGTGCCTTACGGCACGGAAAGGAATGGGTATAAAAATGAATATATTGGTTATTAACGCAGGTTCTTCATCATTGAAGTACCAGCTTATCGACATGACAAACGAAAACGTTCTTGCAAAGGGACTTTGCGAAAGAATAGGAATTGAGGGTTCAAATATCCAGCATACAAACACCGCAAAGGATACGAAAACCAAAATAGAAAAGCCGATGAAAGACCACAGTGACGCTATACAAATGGTTATAGACGCACTTGTTGACCCCGAACACGGCGTTATAAAATCAATGGACGAAATCGGCGCTGTAGGTCACAGAGTTGTGCACGGCGCAGAGGAATTTGCCGATTCGTGCATTATAGACGGTAAGGTTAAAGAGGCTCTTGAAAGATGCGTTCCGCTTGCACCGCTTCACAATCCGCCGAATATCATCGGTATCGAGGCTTGCGAAAAGATAATGCCGAACGTTAAGCAGGTTGCCGTATTTGACACGGCATTTCATCAGACAATGCCCGCAAAGGCATATATGTACGCACTGCCGTATGAGCTTTATGAGTCGGACAGAATCAGAAAGTACGGTTTCCACGGTACAAGCCACAAATACGTAGCGCAGAAGGCTGCCGAATATCTGGGCAAGGATTTAAAGGATTTGAAGATTATTACCTGTCATTTGGGCAACGGTTCTTCTGTAAGTGCCGTTGACGGCGGAAAATGCGTTGATACGTCAATGGGCTTTACTCCGCTTGACGGTCTTGAAATGGGAACGAGAACTGGTTCTATGGACCCCGCCGTTGTTACGTATCTGCTTAAAAAGGGCATGAGTGCAGATGAGGTTGACAATCTGATGAACAAAAAGTCGGGCGTTTTCGGCGTTTCGGGCGTTTCATCGGATTTCAGAGATTTGTCAAGTGCTGCCGCAAAGGGCAACGAGAGAGCAAAGCTTGCGCTTGATATATTTGTATATGAGGTTAAGAAATATATCGGTTCATATGCGGCTGCAATGGGCGGCGTTGACGCTGTTGTATTCACGGCAGGCGTGGGCGAGCATGATGAATGGGTAAGAAAGAATGCTACCGACGGACTTGAATTTATCGGCATAGCCGTTGACGATGAAAAGAACAATACAAGAGGTGCTGTTGATATTACTGCTGACGGCGCAAAGGTTAAGACGCTTGTTATTCCGACAAATGAGGAATTGATGATTGCGATTGACACAAAGAGACTTGTTGAGGGCTGATAAGATGAAAAGGTTGATATATGCTGTCTGTGCCGCATTGATTTTTGCGGTGCAGCTATGCGCTCCCGTATCGGCGGCGGGCAGATATAATTACTATAATACAGCGGGTGACAGATTGGCTGAAGATGCAATGCACCCGTCCGCTATTTTTCTTCCGGGCGCTATAGTATATGCCGATGCAGATGTTTTTACAACGCTTACAGCAAAGAATGACGATTACCTGAACGGTTTTAATGGTTATTCCTGCTTCGGCGGCAGCGGCCGTGCCGAAACACTGACTTTGGGAGTTATCGACAATGGCGGCGACCGCCGTTTGAACAGCGATTTTCTGGAGAATTATGTATACAGTCATATAAGATACATAAAGAGTATCGGCGGAACTATGACGGGGTATAAATTAATTACCGATTACAATGATTATGAAAAAGTATATTATACGGCTGCCGTAAATATTTCATGGGACGCAGACGGAATGCACCATTATGCAAGGTTTGAACCCGATACGAGATTTCGTGCGGTTATAGGCTATTATGATTTGGCTTTTCCGACGGGCAGCAGCGTTCAGAACGACATACCGTATATGAATGAGCATTTCAGTGTGGCTTTTGAATATCAGCGATAAAAATACCGCTGCCGTTATTTTGACGGCGGCGGTTTTTATGTTTTTAAAATCGCAAAAGCATATTGACAATGCAATTTATATATGATAAAATTATACAGATGATAGATTTTTTGTCAATCCTGAAAGGAATATTCGGTATATGAAAATATTAAATGACTTCGCAATCGCATTGGTTCACCCCAAAAGATACAGAGAGCTTTTGAACAACTCTGTCGGACGGGTGATTTTGTATGTTATAATTATAATGCTTATTTCTTCCGTTTCGCTTATATCGGCAACAAAAACACTGACAAGAATTCTTGCCGAATATTATGAAAGCAATATCCCCGAATTTACGTTTGAAAATCAGATACTTAAAGCCGATGATAATTTTGATTTGGAGCTTGCCGGAACAAAAATAGTAATTGATACGTCAAGGCAGTTTTCAAAGGACGATTTCGGCGATGCGTACGGAGGAGTAATTTTTGACGGCGACAGTATGCTTGTAAAGCAGGGCTCGGTTGTTGAGGATATATTATATTCAAAGCTGACGGACGGCGAGGATATTACGCTGACAAAGGAATCAATGTATGAATATAAAGGAATTGCCAAGAATTTTATTCGCATTACGGCGGTGATTATGTGGCTGTTTTCAATACCCGTATTTTTGCTGGGTGCGCTGATTATAGCGGCAATAGGACAGCTTGCGCTGTCGTTCATGGGCGATAATGGTATGAAAATACCGTTCGGCAAGGTATATAAGCTTGCGCTGTATTCGCGTTCTCTGCCGATAGTGCTTACGGTTATACTTTCGATGTTTGTGAACATACCGCCTATGGCGGGAATGTTTATTTCAATTATAATGCTGATAAAAGGATTAGTAAATTCGGCTTATACGGCT
Source organism: uncultured Clostridia bacterium (assembly GCA_934454215.1). Lineage (GTDB taxonomy): Bacteria > Bacillota > Clostridia > UBA1381 > UBA1381 > Ornithomonoglobus_A. The sequence goes on along the minus strand of CAKSGG010000045.1, from coordinate 13,350 downwards.
GACGGCGGTTTATACGGCTGACGGTGAAACAATTGCATTAAAATAAATATGTGGAGGAAAAAATATGAAATTCAGACAGGTACATCTCGACTTTCACACGAGTGAAAAGGTAGAGGGAATAGGTAAAAACTTTGATAAAAAACAATTCCAAGATGCTCTTAAAGCAGGACACGTGGATTCGATTACGGTATTTTCAAAATGCCATCACGGCTGGGCGTATCACCCGTCAAAGGCAAACGAAATGCACCCCAATCTTGACTTTGATTTATTGGGCGCTCAGATTGAGGCGGCGCACGAAACAGGCGTAAAGACACCCGTATATCTGTCAGCCGGCTTTGATGAAAAGTATGCGGTAAATCACCATAATCACGCGGTAAGAAACAGTGATGAAACTATAGCCGGTGCGCCCGATTTCACAGCTGCGGGCTATCACAAGCTTTGTCTTAATACGCCGTATCTCGATTATCTTCTTGCACAGATAAAAGAAGTCTGCGAAAATTATGACGCTGACGGAATTTTTCTTGATATTGTATGTGTACAGCCGTGCTATTGCCAGACGTGCAGAAATCAGCTTATTGCTGAGGGAAAAGACCCGTCAAATGAGGCTGACGTTATGGATTTGGCTGAAAGAGTTTACGCCAATTACACAAAAAGAGTTCGTGAGACGATAGACAGCGTTAAGCCCGGACTTCCCGTTTTTCATAACGGCGGACATATCCGCAAGGGCAGACGTGATTTAGCGCATATGAATACGCATCTGGAGCTTGAAAGCCTGCCTACGGGCGGCTGGGGTTATGACCACTTCCCCGTATCGGCGGCATATGCAAGAACGCTCGGCATGGACTTTTTGGGAATGACGGGTAAATTCCACGGAACATGGGGCGAGTTCGGCGGCTTTAAACACCCGAACGCATTAAGATACGAGGTTGCATTATCGGCGGCAAACGGCGCTAAATGCTCAATCGGAGACCAGCTCCACCCAGACGGCTTTATGGAGCCTGCAACATATGAGCTTATAGGCGAGGCGTATAAGGAGCTTGAAGAAAAAGAACCGTATCTTGACGGTGCTGTAAATATTGCCGACATTGGCGTTTTCGGAACGGAGGCAATGAACAACCATTACGAAACAAAGGAATTTTCACAGCCGGGGACGAGCGTGCATGATTCGGGCTGTGCAAGAATACTGCTTGAGGGAAATTATCTTTTCAATTACATAGATGCGCAGGAGGATTTCGGCAAATATAAGCTTATAATTCTTACGGATAATATTGTGCTTGATAAGTTCCTTACGGACAAGCTTAAAAAATTCACCGAACAGGGCGGAAAAATTCTTGCGACAGGCAAATCCGCAACCGATGAGAACAGTAAATTTATGTTTGATTTCGGCTGTGAGTTCGGCGGTGAAAGCGAATATAAGCCGAATTACTGCCGTCCGCTGTTTGAGCTGAAAAGCCTGAAAAATTCGGCGTTTGTTATGCGCTCGCAGGGGTATAAGGTGAACAGCGTGAGCGGTAAGGTTTATGCAAATGCCGAGAACCCGTATTTTAACAGAACGGCTGCGCATTTCTGTTCGCATCAGCATACGCCGAACAACAAAGAGGATTTTGCACCTGCGATTGTGGGAGGAAAAGACGGAATTTATATCGGCTGGAACATATTTGAAAATTACTCCGAGTACGGCATGATAACCGATAAAGAAATTGTATGCCATGTACTGGACGAGCTGCTGACGGATAAATCGGTAAAAACAAATCTTCCGGCACAGGGCGTTGTGACAATGACGGAACAAAACGGCAGAAACATAGTTCATCTGCTGTATGCGTCGCCCGTCAAGAGAGGTCAAAACGTTGAAATAATAGAGGATATTATTCCGCTTTATAATACAGAGGTTACGGTAAAAGCGGATAAAATGCCGTCAAGGGTTTATCTTGCACCGCAGAAAGAGGATATTGATTTTACATACGATAACGGGTATGTGAAATTTAATGTAAACAAGATAGAAAATCATCAGATGATAGTGATTGAAAAATAAGAGGATTTTATGAAAGACGAAATATGCAGAAAAATCGAACAGGAAAAAATCATTGTAATTGTAAGGGGAGTTGAAAGCGAAAAGCTTATTCCGCTTGCCGAGGCAATGTATGACGGAGGTATCCGTCTTATCGAAATTACCTACAGCGCAAACGGAGCAGTGTCGGACGAGCAGACGGCGGCAAACATAAAAATGCTTGCGGAGCATTTTGACGGCAGAATGTATATCGGCGCAGGTACGGTCATAACTCCCGAACAGGTCGAACTGACAAAGCGTGCCGGCGGAAAATTTATAATTTCGCCCGATACATACGACGGCGTCATAAAGAAAACCTGCGAGCTTGATATGGTTTCAATGCCCGGCGCACTTACGCCGAGCGAGGTTCAGCAGGCGCACAGAGCGGGAGCGGATTTTGTAAAGCTGTTCCCCGTAACAAATCTCGGTTCAAACTATATAAAGGCGATAAAAGCGCCCCTTTCGCATATACGCTTTATGGCGGTCGGCGGAATAAACGAAAACAACATGGGCGAATATTTAAAAGCGGGCGTATGCGGATTCGGAATAGGCTCGAATATCGTAAACAAAAAAATGCTTGATGAAAATGATTTTAACGGCATAACCGAGCTGGCAAAGAAATACAAGGCGGCGTTAGGAGAATAATATGTTTATCACAATTGACGGCGGTACGACAAATACAAGAATCAGTATTGCCGATGAAGAAAAAATAATTGAAACGGTTAAACTGCACGTAGGCGCAAGAAACGGAATAGACGACCAAAATGCGCTTAAAGCTGCGGTAAGAGGGAATATTGCCGTACTGCTTAAAAATAACGGGCTGACCGAAAACGATATAGAAAAAATTCTTGCGTCGGGTATGATTACCTCGGAATACGGTCTGCATCCGCTTGACCATATCGCAGCGCCTGCGGGAATAAAGGAACTGCACGACAGTATGTGTGAGGTGCATATAGACGAAATAAGCAGTATTCCGTTTGTGTTTATACGGGGCGTAAAAATCTGCGGAGACAGCCTTAAGAAATCGGATATGATGAGGGGCGAGGAAACGGAGCTTATGGGAATTATGAGCCGCTCGGACGGCAGATGTATGTATATTCTGCCAGGGTCACATTCCAAGCTTATCGAAACAAATTCTGACGGAAAAATCATACATTTTACGACTATGCTTACGGGCGAGATGACAGCCGCTTTATCGCAGAATACAATATTAAAGGACGCAGTTGATTTGTCGGTACCGACCGACAGCGACTATCTTTTGAAAGGTTATGAATATTGTTCGGAGCACGGAATAAACGAGGCACTGTTCAAGGTTCGTATACTGAAAAATATTTTCAAATGTACGGTGGAACAGATATACAGCTTTTTTATGGGCGTTATTCTCTGCGGTGAGGTTCGGTCGGTTATTGAATCCGATATTGAGAAAATCATAATCGGCGGCAAAAAGCAGATAAGAGAGGCGGAGGGCTTGCTTATAAAAGCAAACTCGGATAAAGAGGTTATTATTCTCGATGATGAGACGGTTGACGGCTCAACGGCAAAGGGAATGATAAAAATTTATAAATATACGGAGTGATAATATGAAAGTTTTGGCAATCGGAAACAGCTTTTCACAGGATGCGACACGCTATCTGCACGGAATTGCAAAATCGGGCGGCGTTGATATGAAGGTTGTGAATTTGTATATAGGCGGCTGTCCGCTGAGCGTTCATTATGCTAATGCCCTTGAAGATAACCGTGCGTACTCAATGGAGTTTAACGGCGAGCCGACAGGCTTTTGCGTTTCTATAAAAGAGGCGCTTTTGTCGGAGATGTGGAGCGGTTGGGACGTAATAACGATTCAGCAGGTAAGCAGTCTCAGTCCCGATTATGCAACGTTTCAGCCGTATCTGGACTTCATGAGGGATTATATAAAAAAGTATTCTCCCAAGTCGAAATTATATCTTCATCAGACATGGGGATATACGCAGGAGCATAGCAAAGAGTGCGGTTTTAAGGACCATGCCGATATGTTTGCTCATGTGAAAAAAGCGTATGAACAGGCGGCAAAGGCGATTAAGGCGGACGGAATTATTCCGTCGGGCGAGGTCATGAACACGCTTATGGCAAGCGGTGCGGCAAATGTTCACCGTGATTCGATTCATGCAAGCTTGGGACTCGGGCGTTATGCTCTGGGCTTGAACTGGTACAGAACGCTTACGGGAAACAGTGTAAAGGATAACGGCTTTAATGATTTTGACGAGCATATAACCGAAACGGAAATTGCTCTTGCAAAAAAAGCGGTTGAAAAGATAAAGAAAGGATGATTATATGAAAAAGCTTGATATTTACGAGGAATTAAGGGCGAATGCCTATCCGGGACGAGGTATCGTTATCGGAAAATCGGCAGACGGAAAATCAGCCGTAACGGCATATTTTATCATGGGCAGGAGCGTAAACAGCCGAAACCGCATCTTTGTTGAGGACGGAGACGGAATCCGCACACAGGCGTTCGACCCGTCAAAGCTTTCCGACCCGCATTTGATTATTTATGCACCTGTAAGAGTTCTGGGGAATAAAACAATCGTCACAAACGGCGACCAGACGGACACGATTTATGATTTGATGAATCAGCAAATGACGTTTGAGCAAAGTCTGCGTACAAGAGAATTTGAGGACGACGCACCGAATTTCACGCCGAGAATTTCGGGAATTATGAAGATTGACGGCGGATATAATTACGCCATGTCAATTTTGAAAAGTGCAAACGGAAATCCGCAGTCGTGCGAAAGATTTACATTTTCATATAATTGTCCGCTTGACGGCGAGGGGCATTTTATTCATACGTACATGGGCGACGGAAATCCGCTGCCGTCGTTTGAGGGCGAGCCTAAGCTTGTAAAAATCCCGAACGATATTGACGAATTTACAAACGGTTTGTGGGACGCTCTTAACGAGGAGAACAAGGTGTCGCTGTTTGTAAGGTTTATTGACCTGAGAACGAAAAAAACACAGAGCAGAATAATCAACAAGAATGGAGAGTAATCATGAAAGAATTGCAATTAAAATACGGTTGTAACCCTAATCAAAAGCCGTCAAGAGTGTTCATTGAAAACGGAGAACTTCCGTTTGAGGTATTGTCGGGCAAGCCGGGCTATATCAACCTGCTTGACGCATTGAACGGCTGGCAGCTTGTAAGGGAATTGAAAAAAGCAACAGGACTTCCTGCGGCAACGTCGTTCAAGCACGTTTCCCCTGCCGGAGCGGCTGTCGGACTTCCCTTGTCGGACACACTCAAACAGATATATTTTACGGACGGTGTTGAGCTTACGCCGCTTGCAAACGCATACGCGCGTGCAAGAGGTGCGGACAGAATGTCGTCGTTCGGCGACTTTATAGCTTTATCCGACGAATGTGACAAGGCGACCGCACTGCTTATCAAAAAAGAAGTGTCGGACGGCGTAATTGCTCCGTCATATTCCGATGAGGCGCTTGAAATATTAAAGGCGAAGAAAAAAGGAAATTACAATATTATAAAAATCGACCCCGAATACGTTCCCGAGCCGATAGAGCATAAGCAGGTGTTCGGAATAACGTTTGAGCAGGGCAGAAACGAGCTTGACATAAACGAAGAATTGCTTTCGGATATTGTTACGGAAAACAAGGAATTGAGCGGCGACGCAAAGCGTGATATGATGATTTCGCTTATCACCTTAAAATATACGCAGTCGAACAGTGTATGCTATGTCAAGGACGGTCAGGCAATCGGAATCGGAGCGGGTCAGCAGTCGAGAATCCATTGTACACGTCTTGCGGGAAACAAGGCGGATATATGGTGGTTAAGACAGGCTCCGCAGGTGCTGTCACTGCAATTTGCCGACGGAATTAAGCGTGCCGACAGAGATAATGCGATAGACGTATATATTTCGGACGAGTATATGGACGTACTTGCCGACGGAGCGTGGGAGAAAATATTCAAGGTTAAGCCGCCTGTGTTCACGAAAGAGGAACAGCGTGCATGGCTTGATAAAAATACAGATGTTACTCTCGGCTCGGACGCATTTTTCCCGTTCGGAGATAATATCGAAAGAGCGCACAAGAGCGGCGTAAAATATATTGCGCAGCCGGGCGGCTCAATTCGTGACGATAACGTAATAGATACGTGCAATAAATACGGAATGGTTATGTCGTTTACGGGGATAAGACTGTTCCACCATTAAGGAGAGAGAACAATGAAAAAATTTATGGACGAAAGCTTTATGCTTAACAGCGATACGGCGGTAAGACTGTATGACAAATTCGCAAAGGATATGCCGATTTGTGACTATCACTGCCACTTAAGCCCGAAAGAAATGTACGAGGACAAGCAGTTTGACGATATAACGCAGATATTTCTCGGCGGCGACCACTATAAATGGCGGTATATCCGTTCATGCGGAGTTGACGAGGAGTATGTAACGGGCGGTAAAAGCAGTATTGAAAAATTCCGCGCGTTCTGCGAGTGTCTGCAATACGCAATCGGAAATCCGCTTTACCACTGGACGCACCTTGAACTAAAGCGCTATTTCAATATTGACGACGTTGTAACGGCAAAAAATGCGGACGATATTTATAAGCGTGCGAACGAGTATATCGAAAAGGTAAATATGACTCCGTCATATCTTATAAATTCTTCAAATGTGAAATACATATGCACAACCGACGACCCTGCGGACAGCCTTGAATATCATATCAAAATCCGTGAAAAGGGTCATATAAACGCAAAGGTTCTTCCGACATTCAGACCCGATAATGCAGTCGGAATAGAAAAAGAGACGTTCGCCTCGTATGTTTCGCATTTAAGCGAGGTTACGGGCATGGAAATTCAGACGTATTCCCAGCTTATTGACGCGCTTTATGCGAGAATTGAATTTTTCCATGAACAGGGCTGCCGCATAAGCGACCATTCGCTCGGATATATTCCGTACCGTGACGGTTCGGCAAAGAAAGCGTTTAAAAAAGCTATGGCGGGACTGGAGCTTAGCAAAAAGGAAATAGATTCGTATAAGACGGCATTAATGCGTGACCTTGCGGCGAAATATTCTGAGCTGAACTGGGCGATGCAATTGCATATCGGAGCGCTCAGAAACAACAATACAAGAATGTTCAATCGTTTGGGTGCTGACGCAGGCTTTGACTCTATGGCAGATTATGAGGTTGCCGAAAATCTTTCAAAGCTTCTGAACAGCATGGAGCAGAACGAAGCGCTGCCGAAAACAATTTTGTATACGCTAAATCCCAAGGACAATTATGTTCTCGGAACGATGATAGGAAATTTCCAGTCAAACGAGGCAAAGAGCAAGATGCAGTTCGGTTCGGCATGGTGGTTCAACGACCAGCGTGACGGAATGGAGAATCAGCTCAGAGCGCTTGCAAATCTCGGTTCACTGCCGAATTTTGTCGGTATGCTTACGGATTCGAGGAGCTTTCTGTCATATACACGTCATGAATATTTCAGACGTATTCTGTGCAATCTTATCGGTACATGGGTGGAGAACGGCGAGTTCCCCGATGATGAAGATACGCTTGAAACGATTATAAAGGGTATTTGCTTTAATAATGCGGAGAAATTTTTCAAATTTTAAAGGGTGTAAAAAAGACACAGACCGTTCAAGGGTTTAGATGCTATTGCAACGTTATAGCCTTTACTTAAAAAAGCAGAAAATTAGGTAGAAATCCGCTTTTTTGCGGATTTCTATTTGTTTTTTGCCCTTGAACTACGCATAAAACGCACCGCTCGGAGTACTATGTGTACGCCATCGGGTGCGTTTTATGTGTTCTGCACTCTTTTTAACAGCCCCCTTTTTTTTACATAATTTAAAGAAAACCGCACAAACTAACAAAAAAGGGGTTTTTATAATGACGGGAATTATATCATGTATAATCGCAGGTGCGGCAATGAGTGTTCAGGGTGTGATGAATACACGTCTGGGCGAGAAAATCGGGCTTTACGAATCAAATGCGTATGTGCAAGGGATTGCGTTTGTGCTTTCGCTTGCGGCGGCGCTGATACTGGGCAAGGGCAATATATCCGCAATCGGCGAAACGAGTGCAGTGTACCGTTTCGGCGGAGTTTTGGGGATTTTGATAACTATAACCGTAATGATAGGAATGAAAAACACAAGCCCCGCAATAGCTGTTTCGATAATACTTATTGCACAGCTGCTTGTGGCGGCGGTTATAGACGCATTCGGAATTATGGGTACGGAAAAAGTCCCGTTTTTATGGAATAAATACGTCGGACTGGCGCTCATGATAGGCGGAATGTTGCTGTTTAAATTAAAATAATTTTTCAAAGCTATTGACATATTTCAATAATTGTGATAATATAAAAACAGCAAAAGGGAACTGCATTAGCTGTTTCCGCAAAAAATGTATTACTAAAAATTTAGTCGTCTATCTTTCACGGAGATAGGCGGCTATTTCTTTATGTAGATAATAATTATCAAAACCAATAAAGTAAAAGAAATTATTTCTTCCATATCAAACACCCCCTTTCGGCAGGCGTCGGAAACAACCGCCGCAGTTCCTCTCCCGCATATCTTAAAAGGCGAATTATGTCAAACTTTGTTCCGAAAGTTAAATCCGCATATGTTGAAAAATTTTCTTAAATTAATTTTTATACCGTTAATTTCCTTAAACCGACTTGACAATTCAATAATTTACATATATAATATAATTATACTAGAATAAGTAAAAAAAGGAGATTGATTATGAAAAAAATTGTATTAACGGTATTGGCGGGGGTTTTATGCTTATCAATGTGTTCATGCGGCAGTATTGATAAAGGACTTATTAACAAAGTAAAACAGTCCGTTGAAGATTTGGAGCAAAAGAGTACGGAAAATGAGACTGACGAAGTCCAAGCAACCGAGGCTGTTTCAAAAAGCAGTAAAAGTGCTTTTGCGGTAGGAGAAACCGCCGAAATAGATAATGTTGTTATAACAATGAAAGGCATTACCGAAAACAACGGTTCGGAATATAATAAGCCTGCCGACGGAAACGTGTTTGTTCTTTGTGAATTTGATATTGCAAATAATTCGGATGCAGACATTAATATTTCTTCAATGCTTAACTTTGAGGGATATTGCGACGACTATAAATGTGATTTCAGTTTTTCGGCGATGATAGAAAAAGGAGATAAAAATCAATTGGACGGTAAAGTGGCTGCGGGCAAAAAAATGAACGGTGTTGTAGGATATGAAGTGCCGGCTGAATGGAAAGAAATGGAGATACATTTTAATCCGACGCTTATCGGCGGAGGCGATGATATTATATTTAAAGCGGCAAAAAATTAATACATATAAAAAAATCAGACGAATAACTCGTCTGATTTTTTCATAATTACCAATATTATTTCATAGCTTCCTCAACAGCAACGGCAACCGCAACTGTTGCACCGACCATCGGGTTGTTACCCATACCGATAAGACCCATCATTTCTACGTGAGCCGGAACAGATGAAGAACCTGCGAACTGTGCGTCCGAATGCATTCTTCCCATTGTATCCGTCATGCCGTATGAAGCAGGACCTGCCGCCATGTTGTCGGGGTGAAGTGTTCTTCCCGTACCGCCGCCCGAGGCAACCGAGAAATATTTCTTGCCCTGCTCGATACATTCCTTTTTGTATGTACCTGCAACGGGGTGCTGAAATCTTGTCGGGTTTGTTGAGTTACCTGTGATTGATACGTCAACGCCTTCAAGGTGCATGATTGCAACGCCTTCGCGAACATCGTCCGCACCGTAGCAGCGAACCTTTGCTCTTTCGCCGTTTGAATAAGCGATTTCTTCAACGATTGTAACCTTACCCGTATAATAATCAAACTTAGTCTGAACATATGTGAAACCGTTGATTCTTGAAATAATCTTAGCGGCGTCCTTACCCAAACCGTTCAGTATAACTCTCAGAGGTTCTTTACGAGCCTTGTTAGCCGACCTTGCAAGTCCGATAGCGCCCTCTGCCGCTGCGAATGATTCGTGACCTGCCAAAAATGCGAAACACTTTGTTTCCTCTCTCAAAAGCATTGCGCCAAGATTTCCGTGACCGATACCAACCTTTCTGTCATCTGCAACCGAGCCCGGAATACAGAATGACTGCAAGCCCAAGCCGATTTTTTCTGCTGCGTCGGCAGCCTTTGTACAGCCGTCCTTGATTGCGATTGCTGCGCCTACAGTGTAAGCCCATGCCGCATTTTCAAAGCATATCGGCTGAATGCTCTTTGTTATATTATAAGCGTCAACGCCCTTTTCATCACATATAGCCTTAGCTTCTTCAATTGATGAAATGCCGTGCTTTGCAAGCTCTGCGTTGATTTGGTCTATTCTTCTTTCATAACTTTCAAATAATGCCATTATCGTTTACCTCCCTTTGATTATTCGTGTCTTGGGTCAATCAGCTTAACAGCATCATCAACTCTACCGTACTGACCGCTTGCTTTTGCAAGAGCTTCATTAGCGTCCATGCCTTTAGCAATCATTTCCATCATTTTGCCCAGGTGAACGAACTTATAACCGATAATCTGGTCCTGGTCGTCAATAGCTATCTTTGTTATGTAGCCCTCTGCAAGCTCAAGGTAACGGGGACCTTTTTTAAGCGTAGCATAGGTTGTACCAACCTGCGAACGCAAGCCCTTACCCAAATCCTCAAGTCCTGCGCCTATGGGAAGTCCGTCCTCCGAGAATGCAGTCTGAGTTCTTCCGTATACAATCTGTAAGAACAGCTCTCTCATTGCTGTATTGATTGCATCACAGACAAGGTCTGTATTAAGAGCTTCAAGAATTGTCTTTCCTATAAGAATTTCCGACGCCATAGCTGCCGAGTGAGTCATACCCGAACATCCTACGGTTTCAACAAGAGCCTCCTGAATGATACCCTCTTTTACATTAAGAGTAAGCTTACATGTACCCTGCTGAGGAGCACACCAGCCCACACCGTGAGTAAGACCGGAAATGTCTTTTACTTCTTTTGCCTGCGTCCATTTTCCCTCCTGGGGAATCGGAGCGGGACCGTGATATGCGCCTTTTGCCAAGGGACACATATTTTCAACTTCGCTTGAATATTTCATACTATTACTCCTTTCAAAAACTGCGGCAAGACCGCTCAATATTTACATTATACCACATTTTTTTCAATCGTGCAATATTATTTTGTTAAAAAATAATCATGCTTTACCTTATTTATTTGTGTATTCTATGAGTTTTGGTCGGCGTAATATTAAAAGTTTTTTTCAAATTTGTGTAAAATGTATATCATTTGCAATCAGAACTTGACAATTCGCAAAAAATTATATATAATATATAGTGCTTAATATTCTTTAAAAAACAGTTTTCTGAAAAGAATACTTAATTGATATGTAATCCCGAACAAACGGAGCTGTCTTTAAGATTGCTCTATGATACATTCGGAAAGGATATATACCTGCATATCCGATTCGTAATTTATAGGATGCAATCATTTGAGACGCCCTTGGCAGGTTTGGGAAATCCACAAATGAGAGGGTGTTTAAAATAGAAATTATCATAACAATTATCATTGCCTTGGTTATTTGTGCGGCAACGGGTTTTGCTTCGTTCAAAGCCGGAGAGAATCACAGAAAGAAAATCGCCGAAGCGCTGGTTGGCGGCGCGGAAGAGCAGGCGAAAACCATTATTGCCGGAGCGGAAAAGGCGGCTGCGTCAAAAAAGCGTGAGCTGACCGTTGAAGCTAAAGAGGAAATACAAAGGCTCAGAGCCGATTTTGATAAGGAGATGAAGGAGCGCAGGGGCGAAATAAGCCGTCAGGAGCGCCGAATCACTCAGAAAGAGGAAAATCTCGATAAAAAGACGGATAACCTGGAACGAAAGGAACAGTCGCTTTCTTCAAAGCTGAAGTCCCTTGATAAAAAAGAACAGGAAATCACAGAAATTAAACATAAGCAGACAGCGGAGCTTGAAAGAATTTCAGGTATGTCGCGTGATGAAGCAAAGGATATTCTTTTGAAGGATATTGAAGGACAGGTTCGTCATGAGGCTGCTGTCATGGTTAAAGAAATTGAGCAAGAGGCAAAGGAAAATGCGGACCGCAATGCAAAGAAAATAGTTGCTTTGGCTATCCAGAAGGTTGCCGCAGACCATGTTGCCGAAACTACTGTTTCTGTTGTTAATCTTCCGAATGATGAAATGAAAGGAAGAATCATAGGTCGTGAGGGCCGTAACATAAGAACTCTTGAAACGCTTACGGGCGTTGATTTGATTATCGACGATACGCCGGAGGCGGTTGTAATATCGAGCTTTGACCCGATACGCCGTGAGGTTGCGAGGGTTGCGCTTGAAAAACTTATTGTTGACGGCAGAATCCATCCGGCACGTATTGAAGAAACAGTTGAAAAATCCCGTAAAGAGGTTGACGCCGTTATTAAGCAGGAGGGTGAAAGCGCTACGTTTGAGACGGGCGTTCACGGACTGCATCCCGAGCTTATCAAGCTTTTGGGTAAGCTTAAATTCAGAACGAGCTACGGTCAGAATGTTTTAAAGCACAGCATTGAGGTTTCGCACCTTGCCGGAGTTATGGCGGGCGAACTTGGTGTTGATGTTGCACTTGCAAAGCGTGCGGGTTTGCTGCATGATATAGGCAAGGCTGTAGACCATGAGGTTGAAGGCTCTCACGTTACAATCGGCGCAGATATTGCGAAGAAGTACCGTGAAAACAGAGACGTTATTCATGCGATTATGGCTCATCACGGCGATGTTGAACCGCAGACGATAGTCGCTTCGATTGTACAGGCTGCCGACGCTATAAGCGCCGCAAGACCGGGTGCAAGAAGAGAAAACCTCGAAACATATATAAAGCGTCTCCAAAAGCTGGAGGAAATCGCAAACGATTTTGACGGGGTTGAAAAATCCTTTGCTATTCAGGCAGGACGTGAAATAAGAATCATGATTAAGCCTGAGGTTGTGAACGATGAAGGAATGGTTATCGTTGCAAGGGATATTGTTAAGCGTATAGAGAGCGAGCTGGAGTACCCGGGTCAGATTAAAGTAAGTCTTATCAGGGAAACAAGAGCGATAGACTACGCAAAATAACATAAGTAAAAATTTGGAACGGTTACTGCTTGGAAACCGTGCGGATTGTGATTGCATTGCGATAAAGGTAATGTACGGATTTGTACGGTTCAGCTTCTACCCCGAGCGGAATATTGTTCCTTTTTTTTAGTTAAAGTGAAAAAGGCGCAAAGCCGAAAGTGCTGTGTGCTTTCGGTCGGCATGGTTGTTTCCCAATACCGAAAATTGATTGCTTACGGATTTCA
>CAKSGG010000044.1 GCA_934454215.1 uncultured Clostridia bacterium | reverse complement strand
GAATAACACTGTCAGCGTATCAAGCGACAACGGAAGAATGACAAAGTACGGTAATGTAAAGAATAATGTAAATCTTGCGGAGGATTATTCAATATTTGTCGACGCAGAAAATCAGGATTTCCGTATAAAGAAAGCGGCAAAGGAAAAGCTGGGCTTGGCTGACGGTATTCCCGATGAAAGCTATACAAATACAATAGGCTTGTTAAATCCGAGAGCGCTTACAAATACGGATTTTCACCAGGTATACCCCGAAAATAATGCAAAGCTGTATTCGGATAATGTTATGTTAAGATGGGAGCAGGCGCTGTTTGCCGACGAATATAAATATGAGCTTGCCGAGGACAGCGATTTTACCGATATTGTTGCCGAGGGAACGACAATAAATACAAACGCCGAGGTTAAAAATCTTGAAAAGGGTAAGAAATATTATTGGAGAGTAACGGCAAAAAATATATCTCGTCAGCTGTCGGGCGAATGGAGCAGTGCGCAGGTATACAGCTTTACCGCAGCGTCCGATGAGCTTATAATAGAGAACGAAGGCTATTATGTAAATGATTCTTTTGCCGCAAGACTGTCGGATATAACAGATGAAGCAACGGTTAAATATACCGTATCAAACGGCGGACAGGAAAAAAAATATTCATATTTACTGGCTGTTTATAATTCTGACGAAACGTTAATTCAAGTCGCATCGGGACAGGATTCTATTGCCGCAAATGCGTCGGGAATAGAAAAAAACTTTTCATTTACAAAAAAATGCGTTACGGATAATACAAGCTGCGCAAGGTTATATATATGGGACGGAACAGATACCATGAAACCGTTATGCAGCAGAAAAATATATATGTCATAAGAGAGGTGAATAAAAAGATAATGGTATTGAAAAAGACATTGGTTTTTATGGCGGCACTGATTATGGTTATTTCGGTACAGTGTGCGGTATTTTCACAGAGTGTATCTGCACAGACGCAGTATATTTATGTAAGCACGGACGGAAATGACAGTAACGGCGGTACGGAGGAAGCTCCGCTTGCCACACTGGAGGCGGCAAAGCAAAAGGCTGTTGAGCTTATATCGGAAAATGACGTTGTTATTCGGTTTGCCGAGGGTACATACCCGTTTCAAAAATGTGTTTCGTTTGACGGTAAGGAGTTTGACGGCACTCATAAGGTGACAATACAGGGCGATGGTGACGTGGTATTTTCAGGCACGAAAAAACTGGATATTTCACAGTTCCAAAAGGTAAGCGATGAAAAAATTCTGAAACGCCTGCCCGAAAGTACAAGGTATCTTGTGGGTGTATTAGACCTTGCGAAGCAGGGAGTTACAAAAAGTCAGGTGGATTTTATAAGCCATCTGGAGTCGGGCGGACAGGTAACGGCGCCTGTGGGCGTGTACCTTAACAATAAAAAGCAGAAGCTTTCAAGGTGGCCCAATTCTGGATATATGGAATTTGAGCAAAACGATATAGTCAGTGCAGGCGCACGGCGCAGATGGGATACCAGCGGTGACAGATTTAAGGGTGGAAAATGGAAATACAATGCGGCAAATCCGTCACGCTGGGCAGAGGCGGAGGACGCTTGTATAGAAGGTTATTTCGGTTCGGACTACTTCTATGAGTGGAATCCTATTCAGAGCATTGACCCCGAAACACGTACAATTACACAATGGCAGTGGACTATGTACGGCATAAAGGCAAAGGGACGATGGGCGGCTACGAATTTGCTTGAAGAAATTGATTTGCCCGGTGAATGGTACATAGACAGAAATACATTGCTTATGTATTATTACCCGCCTTATAAGCTTGATCCGCAGGAGGACGCTCTTGAACTGGCGGTAATGGAGGAAAGCTTTATAAGCCTGAATAAAATAAACGGCTTTGAGATAAGCGGAATACATTTTGATAAATTCGGTAATAAGTTTGCCATAGATATTGAAAGCAGCAGTAATATACATATTGACGGCGCAGAGTTTACATATACTGCGGGCGGCGGCGTGGAAATAAAAAGAGGTAAAAATATAGTTATAGAAAATTGCCTTATGTACTATACCGAAAACCCGGGAATACAGATAAGAAACAGCGGAAACAGAACAACTCTGGAAACGTCGAATATTCTTATTAAAAACAACACATTCTACAGAGTTGCAACAACAGAGCTTCACGCTATAAATCTGTACGGAAACGCAACGTCACCGCTGATTGACCAATACAGCTCTGTGGGCGTTGTAATTACGCAGAATACATTCCACGGCGTTGAGGCGGCTGTGTGGCTTAACGGAGTGGATTGTGAGGTTTCGTATAACGAAGCGTATAATGCTATAAGAAATACAGCAGACGCAACCGTTATGGGCTTTGGACGAAGCTGGGCAAATTACGGCAATCAGTGGAATTATAACTATATTCATGATTTCGGGCCGCTTAACTTTAAAAATCCCACTTACGGAAACTACGGTATATTCTGGGACGATTTGGTGTGCGGTCAGACGGCAAAAGGAAATATAATCTTTAACAACTACATGAACCGTTCGGAGGGTATCTCAATCGGCGGCGGACGTGACCATGATGTTGAGGATAATATATTTATCAAGAGCCAACAGCCTATAAAGGGTCAGGACAGAACCAACAGAGCGGGAGATTATACAAAGAACGATGCGGCGCTTGCAATCAATCAGCTTGGCGAGGACGCAGGATTGTTTTATGCCAAATACCCTACATCGGGCAAGTACTTGATAGAGGATATTATAAAGGACAACGGATTTATACCGAAAAATAATACAATAAAAAATAATTTCGGTGTAGATGTGGGAGGCTTTTCGATAGCGGAAAGATTTGTTCAGAACGGAACGGTTGAGAATAATGTCGAAACAAGTGATTATTCGGTGTTCGTTGACCCCGAAAATCAGGACTTCCGTGTTACTGACGAAGCAAAGGAAAAGTACGGCTTGTCAGAGGGCTTGCCCGGTGAGGATTTTGATATAAATTCAATCGGAACGCAGACAAAGCTGGAAAAAACGGGCGATAAGTTTTTCCTTACATCTCCTGTCAACGGTGCAAAGGATACCACCGCACAAAATATTGAATTTTACTGGGAGGAGCCGCTTTTTGCCGACCAGTACAGATTTGAGCTTGCGGAGGATAAAAACTTTGAAAAAATAGTTGAGGACAAAATTGTATACAACAACTATTATTCGATAGAACAGCTTGAAAATAACAAAAGCTATTACTGGAGAGTTACTGCTTACAGTATCGGACGAGGTATGGAGAATGAATGGAAATGCGTGGGCGACGGTTATCTGTTTACTACCGTAAAATTTGATAATCTCTATAAAGACGTATTACTGGAGGTTATAGATGAAGCAAAGGCATTTTCGAATGAAATCGTTGAGCAGAGTGCAGGCGGAAGATTTTTTGACGGAACAAAGGAAAGGCTTCTTTCGGCTATAGACAATGCGGAAAAAACAAGCAAGCTTGCGGTGGGAACTCAAAAGCAGATAGATACCGAGATAAGCAGTCTGAGAGCGGCGCTGTACACTGCGAAAACATCTAAAACAATAATATATAAGCAGCTTAATCTGAACGATAATATAAAATGGATTGCCCAGGGTACAAAGCCCCTTACGGTAAAAGAGCAAATGGGCGGTCTGGAGGTATCGGCAAAGGACGTTGCGGGATATTCATTTGTTAAGGGAAGTGCGAATGAGGACGAGTGCGCAATGCTTTGCTTCGGAGTTAAAGCCGAATGGAAATCGTCAAGCTGGTGGGGACTGGCTGCACGTGTTTTTGAAACAACTGATTCGGCGACAACGATATTCAACGGAAGAATAAAGGATTATTACGTAGTAATAAAAAATCATCAGTTTGAGCTGCAATCACAGACGGCGGGCGAGGGAACAAATTTATATATCGAGTACCCCAATAACGGTATAATTGTTCCGGGTAAATGGTATGAAATACAGTTCGGAGCAGTTCCTGTCGGCAATGATATACTTGTTATATTTAAGGTCAACGGAGAAACCGTAATAGAATATCTTGATAAAAATTCAACTATTACGGAGGGCGGTAAGTTTGCAATTCAGCCTATGTCTGAAGGCTCTGTAAGCCTGCGTCCTGCCGAGAATGTTCCCGAAGAAATATTTGTGTATGACAGCGGAATTGTTGACCGCGAAAGTCTTGAAAGCGTAAGCATAGACGAACTTGAGGACGGACAGTTTCCGAATAAAAAGCTTGTTGAGCTTAATTATAACGGCAATCCTGTTAAAATCAGCTCCGAGTCGGGAGAGTATAAATTAAGATATGACGGTAAAAAGCTGATACTGACAAGGACAGAGGATAACAATACAGCCGTTCTTGCAATTAAGAGCTGTGAGCTTAAAGAGAGAGATGTTATTAAAATAGGAGCGGTAAAGGCAAAGGATAACCGTGTTATGCTTGTATATGTAAACGGTAAAAATGTTATTGACGTTACCGACGAATACTGCATAAACGGAGAATTGAAAATAGGAGAAGATAGATGAAAAAGATTTTTGTATTACTTGCGTGCTTGCTGTGTATGACCGCAACGGTATACGCCGCCGAATACAGTGCGGAAATATCCGATTATGCGGAAAAAAGGATAAGCATAAACGGAAATACGGACAGCGGAAACGAAAAAGTACATATTTTTGTTGTAAACCCCGGGGCAAGTCTTGAAGAGGCATATTCAAATACTGCGCTGATTCAGTATCAGGCAATATGCGATTCCGATGAAACGGGTAAATTCAATACCGAATTTACCCTGAATACCGACAGAGCCGATAAATCGGGCTATTATACCGTATATATAGGCACGGATAATGCGGCTCAGGAGTTAAAGGTATATTATGCGCTGCTTGAAGACCAAGTGAACGCAATACGCGAGGTGCTTTCAAAGAGCGGAGATGAATGTGCAAAGGCGATTCTGGATAATGCGGAAGTGTTTGACATTGGGGAGGAGTTACATTCGGCAATAGATACGGCGATGGCGGAAAAGCTTTTAAAATACTTCTCGGAAAATCCCATAGATATGACGGATACGGAAAAGCAAAAGGAAAATGCGGTGTTGTTTCAGAATGTTTTAAAAACAAAGATTGTAATTGAGGCTTATAATAAAAGCATGAAAGACGTATTGTTTGAAAGCAACGGCGGCTTTAAATACAGCAGCAGTATTCGGCTGGAGGATATTGATAAGGACGGCGTAACATTGTATTCATTCTATAATGAAAGCATAAGCCAAAGCGGTAAACAAAAAATTCAGTCGGAGCTTTTGGGACAGAATTATGCCGATGAAAATGATTTGCATAAAGAATTCAAGGAATTGGTGCTGTATTACGGACTGACAGACCCCAAGGATAACGGTTACGGGCATATTTCAAAGCTGTTTACGTCAGCCAATGCAAAGTCGGCGGGAGTAGAAAATTCAATACCGTCATATATCGGATTGAAAAACAAAACATCTGCCGATATGCTGATTATGAGCAAAATATCAACAATCACGCAAAGTAATTATCTGAGTGTTATTGAAAGCTGTGCAAAGGATAATACAACAAATATTCCCGTAAACAGACCGAAAGGCGGCGGTACGGGCTCACAAGTGATAGCTCCCATAGCTTCGCCGTCGCCGGCACCGATAACGGAAAAGGGTTTCAGAGATATAGGCAGTACGGAATGGGCAAGAACAGCTATAGAATATCTTAAAGATAAAGGAATAATATCGGGTATATCCGAAACGGAATTTGCACCGCTGGAGAACATAACCAGAGAACAGGCGGCAAAAATCATATGTCTGGCATTCGACGCAGGAGATGACGGTACGCCGGTGAGCTTTACGGATATTCAAAAGGGAATGTGGTATGAAGAATATATAAGCCGTCTTTGCAATGCGGGATATATAAACGGTATATCGAAAAACTTGTACGGGGTCGGTGAAAATATTACAAGACAGGATTTTGTTACAATAATTTACCGAATAGTAAAAGCTGACGGAGCGGTTGAAAATACGGCATTTTCGGACAGCGGCGAATTTGGCGATTATGCGGCGGAAGCAATAAATTTCTTTGCGTATAACAAAATCGTAAACGGATATGAGGATAACACTTTCCGTCCGAAGAACAGTATTACAAGAGCGGAGGCTGCTCAAATAGTTTATAATATAATCAGAAACACTGATTAATAAAATGGAGGAATAAAAGATGAGAAAGATATTAGCAATATTTGCAGTACTCGCTGTAATGTGTTCAATGCTTCCCGTATCTTATTCGTACAGTGATATTGAGGATGAGAAAATTGATGTTATAAGCAATCTGGGACTGATAAACGGCTACAGTGACGGTTCGTTCAGACCCGATGATATTATAACCCGTTCCGGCTTTGCGACTATCGCAGAAAATATATATTTTTACAAAACGGGAAAGCCTGTTGAAACGGCGCGCATAGACTGGCAGAAAGAGTTTTTCGGCGATAAATACGAGGACACGAAACTAAAAGAAACGGAAAAGCCGCAGGAGTACAGATTTGCGGATATTGACGAAACGAATGCGGATTATGAAAGCGTTATGACGCTTGTAAATCTCGGATATATGAACGGAACGGGCGAGAGAACATTCTCCCCCGACGAGCCGATAACAGGCTTGCAGGTTGCAAAGGTTCTGCTCGATATGATGGGATATTCAAAAAATGCGGAAATCAGCGGAGGATTTCCGTCGGGCTACAGTAAGCTGTCGCAGGAAACAAAGCTTTTAACGGCGGTCGGCAATAACGAGACACTTACAAGAAAAAAGCTGTCATATATTTTATATAGCTGCTTCAATATTCCTATATGTACGGTAGATTACAGTAACTCAAACGGTATGGGGTATGCAATTAAACAGGATAAGGACGAAACATTTCTGACAGGGATTCTTGATTTGCATTATATGCACGGATTGGTAACGGCAAACGAGGTAACTGCATTAACGGGTTCGACGACGGGTGAGAACAAGATAAAAATAGGAGACGAGCTTTTTATTCTTGATGATAGCTGTGAATTTGCAAGAGATTATATATGCAGATTTGTAAAATGCTATTACAGAACCGACGATGACGACCTCAATAATGTTAAGTATATAAAAATAAATGATGATGTAAATATGGTCAGATTTAATATAAAGGATTTTAAATCTCTTCAGTCTGACAGCATTACATATACGTCTGGTAACAGGACAAAAACCGTATCAATAGACAAAAGCGCATATATAATTAAAAACGGTCAGATGACGGGAAGCTATAACGAAAGTGATTTTGATTATGATAACGGATATGTAACTCTGCTTTCAACGGATAATGGCGGAAAGTATAATATTATTATCATTGAAGGCTATGAAAGCGTTGTTGTAAATTCTGTATATTCCGATACGGTGACGATAAGCAACAGACTTTCGGACGGAAAATTTGATACGCCCGACGAAAGGTTTTCGCTCAATGACGATTTTGAATACGTATATCTGTATGACGCTAACGGCAAGCGTATCGGAACCGACAGCATAAGCATAGGCAGCAGTTTGGATATAGTAAAATCCGAAGGATATTTTAAAGCCGTGGTTTCAAAAAACCGTATAGAGAATGTAACCGTGCAAAAAATCTGGAATGAGGACGATGATTCATATATATCGGACGGCACAAATTCATACAGGCTTGCAAGAGAATTTTTGAATGCTGCCGAAAGACCCGAAATCAAGATAGGTGAAATCGTAACGCTTACACTCAACAGCTTTGGCGATGTGGTATGGATAGGTACGGACGGTGAAACGTCATGGATGTATTCATATGCGCATACTTTCGCATATGATGAAAACGGAGATAAGGGTTATGCGAGATTTTATGAGGACGGCGATTTAAAGAGCTATAACCTGATGAATAAAATTACCGTACATGACGACCATGATATAAAAACAACAAAGGAAACCCGTAATTATTTCAACGGAACAAGCGGCGTTTTCAATCTGGGAGCATACAGCGGAGTAGTGGGATATAAGCTCAATGATAAAGGAGATGTATCACAGATACAAATACCTCTTGAATACGGTCAAAAGTCAACGGACGGAAACCGTCTGGCGAAAATTCTGGAAACCTTTGACAGCGGACAGTACAGTAAAAGTTCATACCGTTTTATAAGCAAATCATGGGGAATGCAGGTATTTGTGGACAATAATACAAAGATTTTGTACAAAAACAATTCAAAGTATTACACGCTCACTCCCGATTCCTTTGAGGCAAATCATATACCTGTTGCAATGACGGCATACGGACTCGGTACGGACGCAATCAAATGTACGTTTTGCGTATTAAAGGGAGACCCTAACTTTGAAAATGCTGTGGAGATGCCCGAGGTTGTTACCTCTGTTTCGGCGGAATATTATGATGAGGATACAGATGATGTTTGCATAAAGGTTGTTACGAACCGTGCAGGTACGGCGCATACGTATATAAGCTCGGTGGAGGATAATATTCTTAATAATGTTCCCGACGCAGTATCGGTAAGAATCGGCAAGGCTTCAAGTCATCAGCTTGTGCCAGGGGATATTATAAGAGTAACTGCGGATTATTACGGTAAGCCCGTATATGCGGAGGTTATGTATAAGAGCGACCTGCCCGACCTTGAATATCCCGACACATCGCCGCTCGGACGTCTTGCGGGAACGACTATCGGATATTATGACCCGTCGGTAACAACGGGAAACCCGTATTCGATTTCGGATAAGAAAATGGATACAAATGCAGGTGTTACGGCAGGCGCAAGATATGCGCTCGGATATGTATATGCTAAAAATGACGGATATTATACAATGACAACCCAGAATATTCTGAACGAGGAATTCATCAGCCTGAAAGAAATGAACGATAAAATTGACAGTGAAGAATGGGAGTACGCAAAGTATGCCATAACCTCTCATGCGACAAATTATACATATTTGGTTGAAAAGCTTGACGCAAATACGGTAAACGTAAAAACGGCAACGATTGATTCCATACGTGCGTATAAAGAGTATTATGAGAACTGCTCGAGAGTATTCATGTATACGGCAAGCGGTGCGCCGAGATTGGCATATATTATCAACACAGCCGAGTAGGTAAGTGAAAGGAATTTCAAAAATGGTAAAAAAATTAATTATAAGCCTGTTTCTCGCAGCGTCTTTGAGCGGCTTGACGGCTTTTGCGGCAACGACGGGACTGGATTCGGGAAATTATACAACGGAAGGAACATGGAGTAACAGCGTATATTCCGGATACGGTAATAAGAGCTTTCTTGAAACAAGTGAGCAGAATGCAAATATAAAATGGAACGTATCGGGAACTCCGCTTAAATATTACAGAGTGTGGTACTGGAACTGCCCTCTTGAAAACGGAGACCCCGAGGCTGAGATTGTCTGCCGTAATTATAAAATGGAATTCAGACAAAATGCGGATATGACAGAGGGAACTGCGGGCTTTAAGGAATTGGGCGTTTTTCAGTCGTTTTCGGAGACCTCAACCGTAGGTTATCTTGAAATAAGCTTTGTATGCAGCGGCAAAGGCGTACTTGGAAGCTGTGCCGTGAAAACAGAGGAGGTAAGTGAGGAGGAATATAAATTCTCAAAGCTGTTCATTTCGGATATACCCGACGCAGTTATTATGAAAAACGGGAGCGATAAATATTTCAAAAAAATCATGGAATATACAATGGATACAGAACCGTGTATAATAAACGACAGAACAATGGTTCCGCTGAGAACGGTTTCGGAGCTTTTGGGTGCAGAGGTTGAATGGAATGAGTCGGAACATAAGGCAATTATAAAAAAGGACGGGGACAGCTTTGAGTTTTTCCCCGACAGTAAAATGTATATAAAGAACGGTACACAGTATGAATCCGACGCTGAAGCGGTCATGAGAAATGACAGAATATTGGTTCCTTTGAGAATAATATCGGAGGGTATGAAAATGACGGTGCACTGGGACAATGAAAATCAACTGATTTTTATTGCACCGTCAATCAAGGAAGAATTTCTTACAAGCGATGTAATTGAGGCGGTAAACAGTGAATTTTTGAAATAAGGAGTGATTTGTATGTCTGATGCGGCAAAACAGCAGCACGAAATTATAGGGGTTTCGGATGATAAATTATTTGATTTTGAATATAATCCGTCACCCGAAAGCGAGTGGTTTAAAAAAGGAAAGAATTTAGGATTGTTCATACATTTTGGACTTTCATCAGTCAACGGGAAAGTAGATTTATCGTGGGGAATGATGGCAAATAAGCCGTATGAAACAATGATAGGATATAATAATTACATATCGCCGAATGAATATTTTTCACTTGCTGAAAAATTTAAACCCGTTAATTTTGAGGCTGAAACGGATAAGCTTTTGAAAAAGGCAAAGGAAATGGGATGCACATATGCGGTATTTACAACCAAGCATCATGACGGATTTGCTATGTGGAAGTCGAGCGTCGGTGATTATAATATCGGAATGTATAATGACGGAATGGATTTGGTTGAGATATTCACAAGACTGTGCCGTAAAAACGGTTTGAAGGTGGGGTTATATTATTCACCGCCCGACTGGCACGTTTCAAGGCATAATATGAGCTTTAACTATACTGCGCCCCCGTACATGGGAATGGACTTGGAGGAGCTTGCTGAAAAGCCCGTTATGACCGATGAGGTTATAAATAATCTTGTGGAGCTTGTAAACACACAGATACTTGAGCTTATTACAAATTACGGCCGTATCGACATTTTGTGGTTTGACGGAGTATTTAAGTATCTCGACAGAAATGTTATATCATACAAGGAAATAAGAAAACGTCAGCCGCAGATTATTTTTACGCCGAGATTTTACGGTTACGGTGATTTTAAAACCTTTGAGTGCCGTATGCCCGAGGAACAGCCCGACGGTGTGTGGGAGCATTGCGATATTTGGGCAGAGGGCCCGTGGTGGGGCTACATGGAGCAGTCAAAAACATATAAGAGCGCACAGTGGCTGATTGAACGCTATGAAAACGTGAAAAAAATGAACGGTAATTTCCTTGTAAATATAGGTCCTAAGGCTGACGGAAGTATACCCGATATAGTTTATAAGAGAATGGACGAGGTTATAGAAGTAAATCGGAGGACGGCTGATGAATAATATCAGAATTAATTTAGCGGAAAGTATTTTTGAACCCTTTTGGGATACGGGCGAATCATATCCCGATAATTATAAGTATTCAAGACTGACTCCGTATAAAATAACAACGGCTGAAAATGTGTCGGCATATGCTGCGGACGGCTGGTGTTCCGTGAATGTTTCGATACAGAAAAGCATCGCACAGGAGGAAATAATATCTCTTGAGAGAGATTGTACACTTGAAATATCTGACTATGATATGATAACGGCGTACATGATTGTTCCGGAAAATATATCTTTAAAGCTGGAATACATATCCGACGTCGGGCAAAAATGCGCCTTTGACGAATTTGGAAACGGCGGATTGAAAAAGTTTTACGGCAAAATAACGGGTAATTGCATAACGTCAATAAAGCTGAGCTTTGGCAGCAGCGGAGGAAACGGCGTTGTTTCAATGTTTTGGTTAGGCTTGGCAAAAAGCGATATGCTTGATAAGCCCGAGCTTATAAGCAGCTTTTCGGACGAGTGGGAGGGGTGCTTTGAAGCTATAGACGAAAGCTTTGAGGCAGAACCCGACTGCGGTATATTTTTTGATAAATATGAATTAAAGGAGCTGCGGAAAAAAATAGAAAATGAGCCGTTTGCCGCTATTTATTCCGAAATGAAGGATAAGGCGGAGGATTTTATGAAATCCGAGCCGGAGAAAGAAATAAGAACATTTTTTCCGCTGAGAGATTCCCAGTTCGGGAACGATTACGGAAACGATATTGACAGGTGTGAGCTTGTGGACGGTATGCAGACTTTGGCGTTTGTCGGAATAACGGAAAATAATGCGAATATGCTTAGAATGGCTTGCCGTATGGCTCTTTGCGCCGCAAGCAGTAAATACTGGTGCGAACATATTTTAGGAGAATTTGCGGGGGCAACATGGCACCACCGTTCATTTACGGAGTATAAGATATGCTTTGCCTGCTCAATGGTACTGGATTGGGCGGGAAAGCTTCTTACATGGCACGGTAAAAACATAATTTACAATGCAATGATAATGAAAGGCTTGCCGAGAATTGAAGCGGATTTCAAGACTATGGATTACATATATGAATGTAATCAGGGCTTTATGTTCAATAAAGGCAGAACGGCGGCGCTGATTGCACTTTCAAGGCGTTTTCCGAGGTATAAAGAAGATATAGAAAAATCAGAACAGATGATGTATTGTATGCTCGAAAAAACCGTTCAGCGTGACGGAGGCACACTTGAAGGCCCCGCATATTGGGCGGCGGTTGTGAACTGTGCTTTTCCTACAATTTATATGCTGGCAAGATATAAAGGCGTTCCGCTGAATGAATATCTTCCCGATAATCTTAAATCAATAGCCGATTACGGACTTGTTGTAATGAGTGACTTTGGGGACAATTACAGATTTATACCTGTTTCGGACACACCTCCGGGCAGTTATTCATACACAGATGTAAATGCAGCTATAGTAGCTTACTGCTCAATGCTGAGTAACGACAGAGTGTGGAAGAAAATATACAACAGTGCGGATAAGCCGTTTTTGATTGAAGCGAAGTTTGAATACCTGATAATGGCGCCGCCTTTACAGAATGAGGATAAGGATTTATCATATGACGGATTCGGAACCTTGAATTATACGGGACTGACCGCATTGCGTACAACTACAAAAGATGCCGGCGCTGTAAGATTGCTTATTTGCGGCGGAAAAACCTGCGAATCGCATACGCATGGGGATAAAGGCTCAATAGTACTTGAAGTAAACGGTGTACCCATACTGGTTGACCCGGGAACCTGCGGATATTCTTCATCTCAGTCGTTTGCCATACAAAAAGCGGAATATCATAATCTGCTCGTTCCTCAGAATGATAATGGAATTGCATATAACCAGCCGAGAAACGTATATGGCGGACGTATAAAGAAAGCTGAATATAATAACGGATTGTTGGATTATTCCGTTGATTTAAAGGAGGCGTGGGAGGATAAGCTGTTTATTGAAAACATAAGAAATATCAAGTCCTCAAATCCTCATGCTTATGTGATAGAAGATATAGTTGAATTTACGAAAAAAACAAAATCGGGCTTTTATCTTCATACATACGGCAAAATTGAAAATTACGGCGATTACTGCCTGATTACCGATAAGGACGTTTCAATTAAAATAAAATGGGGAAATTATATACCCGATAAAGTGGAAATTGAAAGCGTCGGAATCGGAGGACAATGGGAAGGAAATAGAGAATTTCGGGAATTACACCGCTTGAAACTGATATTGCCCGAATGTGTTAAAGGAACGTTCAGGAATATTATTGAGGTTATTGCGACAACATAATATTAGGTCATTCTGTTAAAAAATACTGTCGAATGAGGCATGAAAAAAACGGCATATTGCATTGTATTGCGGTATGCCGTTTAATTTGCGGTTAAAATTCAATTCGCATTGCTGCAATTATTTTAAATATAAAAAAACAATTGACAATAATTAAGATAAATGGTATATTATATACATAGATATAATTTATCGGAGGACTGACAGTTGAAACGATTTTTTGAGATTATTTTCGATTTTATTGACCGTATTACAGATGACAAATTGGGAGTTTATGCGGCACAGGCATCTTTTTTTCTTGTGTTTTCGGTTACACCGTTCGCAATGCTGCTTATAACGCTTGCAAAATATTTTATACCTGTAAACATAGATAATATTTCAACCGAAATTTATAATTATATTCCGTCTGATATTGCGTCATTTATTATGACGCTTATAAATGACGCATTCAGTACGTCGCTTGGACTCATTTCAGCGACCGCTGTATCTGCACTGTGGCTGGCGTCAAAGGGAATTATGGCGCTGTACCTTGGACTGAACAATATTTTTCAGCCCGAAAGAAAGCCGAATTATTTTTATGCAAGAGGTCTTTCGCTTGTCTATACGATTATATTTATAGCGGCAATTGTTCTGACAATAGTTGTGTTCGGTTTTGAAAGAGATATAGTTGAGCGTTTCCCGAATCTTGAAGCTCTTGCGTCAATAAGCGGCGTAATGAGATTTAAGGATGTGCTTTTTATGATATTTCTTACAATGCTGTTTGCATCGTTCTATAAATTCCTTCCGAATAACGGAAGCTTTTTAAAGCAGATTCCGGGTGCGGCTCTCGCTGCATTTTCGTGGATTGTGTTTTCATATATTTACTCAATATATATAGAGCATTTTTCGAGATATTCATACGTATACGGCTCTCTGACCGCCATAGTTCTGCTCATGCTGTGGCTGTATATATGTATGAACATATTTCTGTACGGTGCGGAGATAAATAAACTGCGCGAGGAAAAATTTTTTAGTAAAAAATAATATTGTATAAATCGGATTTGTATGGTATAATGTTATTGTAATAACGGAGGGGGGATTTATATGGCAGACGTAAAAAGCGAAATTAAGAATATACCGTCAAGTTTTAGTGCTGACGGAAATCTGTTATCAAGCTCATATGAAGATACGTATGCGTATATTATAAATCCCGTTAAGGTCAGCGGTTACGGAGTAAATCTGATATGATAGGCATACATACCAACTGGACGAAACCGTATGAGGTAAATATCGGCGGTGAATACAAAATCGAAGATTTTGAGCTTTTTACAACGATACTGTCGGCACTGAAATGGAGAGAAAAAAACGGTCCGATTGTTCTTTATGCGGATAAAACGGCGGCGGAGTACTATAAAAAAACAGGGATAGCGGAATTATACAGTGATATTAAGGAACTTAATGTTGATAATGAAATAAATCCGAATATGTTTTGGGCGGCAGGCAAGCTGTTTGCGCTGAGGGAGCAAGGGGTGCCTGCGGCGGTGATAGATACGGATTTTATTGTATGGGATTCGATTTTGTTTGATAAACTCGGAGAATGTACCGTAATACATTTTGAAGATTTATACCCAAGCGTTTATCCGCCTGCGGAAGTATTTGATATGAAAAGCGGATATACACTGCCTGATTTTAATATGTCGCTGAAGGCGTGCAATACTGCATTTTATGTAATAAAATCTCAAAAGCTTGTGCAGGATTATACGGAAACCGCAATTGAATTTATGAAAAACGCAAATCGGTCGGATGACAGACTGCGCCATATGGTTTTTGCGGAACAAAGATTGCTGAATATGTGTGCGGACAAGCTGGGAATTGAAATCAGGGCTTTTTCAAATCTTGAAAGGCTTTATGAAGACGGCTACGGATTTTTTACTCATGTATGGGGAATGAAACAGCAAATGAGGGAAAACGGCGCTTTAAGAAAAAGCTTTTGCCGAAGATGTGCCGACCGAATTAAGCACGATTATCCGCAGTACAGTGATTTGGCGGATAAAATTTTGACGGGGAATATATAAGAATAGCAGATAAAATTTTGAAAAATACTTGTTTTTTTGTTAAATATGTGATATAATTTAATTTAAGTTTGCAGAGTTATGCCGCAGTCGGCGGCGGATTGGAGTATATACGATGAGCTTGGCGAAAAAAATTGTTCTGATAGCGGTGGCGGTAATTGCCGCACTGACCGTAAGCGGAATGACTGTATATAAATTAATTATTGTGCCGAAATACATTGAGCCTCTGCTTGATTCGGCGGCGGAAATGATGAAGGACAGCGATGTGCAGGATACCGTTACAAGTATTGCAAAGGATTTGGCTGACAGAGGCGTGCTTGATGAAAATACGTTTAGGGAATATATGAGAAAAAGCCGTCAATACACAAGTTCTTCAATGACATCGGATTCTTCAAATGATATGCCTGTATCGGGAGAAAGAATAAATACTTCATCGGTTTATGATGAGAATAATTCAAGCGAAGAGACGGATAAAGAAAATCTGGGTTCTTCGTTGGGAATAGAAAGGGCAAGGGTTCTTGAAAAATCCGATACTTCGGAAGCAAAGGTAAATGAAAGCTACAGTAAAAGATTTAATGAAAATAACTTAAGTGACGGAGATTGGATTGAAAACGGCAGATATACTCTTGACGATGCCGTTTCGGGTGAAAAAATCAATACTGCCGATAAATCGCGTGCGTCAAATCTTTATGACAAAATTGTCGGAGCGATGAGTATGTCGGAGAGAAGTGTATTTTTCAGCGTAATCGGAAAAGCAGATACTAACAAACTTTTGGAATTAAGAAACGACAAACAAGGAGCAAAAGAGTACTTGCAGTCAATATTGGACAACGATGAATATGCAAAAGCGGTTGCGATATTCTACAAATATGCACCTCTGCTTTATGAAGAATAGAATTTAGGGGGATAAAAATGTATGTTCAATTTTAATTTGCGTAAGTTTGCTTTGGCTGTAATAGATGCGGGAACAATAGTTGTTGCAGCCGCACTTGCTCTGATTCTTCTTATGGAGATGGGAGTGCTTGATTTAAAGGTTACGGAAATTTATCAGTCTGTACTGATTTCGGCGGGAATGTCAATAATATGTATGTTTCTGTGTGGTACATATATAAATATATGGAGATTTGCCAAAATAAGCGACTTTATAAAATGTTTCTGCGGCTTGACTGCCGGATTTGCGCTGTCGTAT
The DNA here is from genome assembly GCA_934454215.1 of uncultured Clostridia bacterium. Taxonomy (GTDB): domain Bacteria; phylum Bacillota; class Clostridia; order UBA1381; family UBA1381; genus Ornithomonoglobus_A. The sequence goes on along the minus strand of CAKSGG010000044.1, from coordinate 6,390 downwards.
GTTGCGTGTGATATTCTTCCGATAGCAACCTCGCACATTTTTCTGATATTTACATATTTAATTTCCCTGTGCGGTATAGTTGTTCTGAGGACAAGCTATAGCTGGCTTTACGGATTTACAAGGCAGTCAAAAACTTCGGGTAAAATTCCGACTCTTGTAGTCGGAGCGGGTCAGGCGGCGCATAGACTTATTGAGGAAATGAGTGAAAATGAATGTGAATATGAACCTGTATGTATAGTGGACGATGACAGTTCAAAGCACGGTTTATGTGTGCGTAATATTAAAATTGTAGGTACTACAGGCGATATAGAAAGCATATGTGAAGAAGATAATATAAAAGCAATAATAGTTGCCATTCCGGCACTGACAAACGATGAGCGTAAGCGTATACTTGATTTATGTGCAAGAACAACTTGTGAAATAAAGATACTGCCTCATTACAGCGATATGATTGATGCGGCGCTGATGTCACAGACTAAGAAAATAGAGATTGACGACTTGCTTGGCAGAGACGTTGTAAGCTTTGACCACAAAAATGCGGCGGCGCTTATAAACGGCAGAGTGTGTATGGTTACCGGCGGTGGAGGCTCTATAGGCTCGGAGCTGTGCCGTCAGATTGCAAAATACAAGCCGAGAAAGCTTATAATATTCGATATATACGAAAATAATGCGTACAATATTCAGCAGGAGCTTATAAGAAAATACGGAAACACATTGGACTTGTTTATCGAAATCGGTTCTGTAAGAGATTATGCAAAGCTGGATTTTGTATTTGACAAATATAAGCCACAGCTTGTATTTCATGCGGCGGCTCATAAGCATGTGCCGCTTATGGAAACAAACCCCGAAGAAGCGGTGAAAAATAATATTGCAGGTACATATAATGCCGCAACTCTTGCGGAAATGTATAAGGTGAAACGCTTTATACTTATTTCGACAGATAAGGCGGTAAATCCTACAAATGTAATGGGTGCGTCAAAGCGCTGCTGTGAAATGATAGTTCAGAATATGGCGCAGCATTCAAATGTAACGAAGTTTATTACTGTAAGATTCGGTAATGTTTTAGGCTCAAACGGTTCGGTTATTCCGCTGTTTGAACAGCAGCTTGCGAACGGAGGTCCGCTTACGGTAACTCACCCCGATATAATACGTTACTTTATGACAATCCCCGAAGCGGTTTCGCTTATACTTCAGGCGGCTGCGGAGGCTAAGGGTGGCGAGATTTTCGTGCTTGATATGGGCGACCCCGTTAAAATACTTACTCTTGCGGAGAACCTTATAAGACTTCACGGGAAGAAACCGTATAAGGATATTGATATTAAATTTACGGGACTTCGTCCTGGTGAGAAGTTATATGAAGAACTTCTTATGGACGAGGAAGGACTTATTTCAACAGAAAACAAGAAAATATTTATAGGAAAACAGATATATGTTGATGAGGAAACATTTTTGGAATCTCTTAACAGGATTAAGAAACTTGCGCAGGGAAACAATCAGGAATCCGTTGTGGAATTGCTTGCAAAAATTGTTCCGACATTTAAACACAAAACGAATGACCGTGATGTTCCGGCAGCGGAACAGCGTTAAAATTGACTAACATAGCGCCGTACTCAGTACGGCGCTATGTTAGTTTGCACAATTCAACAAAATTTTAACGACTTTATTGTCTATATTTCTTGACATCAGGTAAAAAATGTGATATAATTCTATATTATTTAATTATATGAAAAGGGGTAATTAACATGAAAAAAGCAATGAAGCTGATAAGTGTAGCAGCAGCGGCTGCTATGGTATTGACAAGTTTTACGGGCTGCGGCGGTAATGGTACTAACGGCGGCGGTGATACTGCGTCAAAGGGAGCTATAAAGGTCGGATGTATAGGACCTATCACAGGTGCTGCGGCTATTTACGGTCAGGCTGTTAAAAATGCTGCCGAAATAGCTGTTGAAGAAGTAAATGCTAAGGGCGATATTCAGCTTGAGCTTAAGTTTGAGGATGACGAGAACGACGCTGAAAAAGCGGTAAATGCGTACAACAATCTGAAAGACTGGGGAATGCAGGTATCCTTGGGTACGGTTACAACTCAGCCTTGTATAGCTGTTTCGGCAGAAGCTGATTCAGACCACATATTCGCACTTACTCCGTCGGCATCATCAACAGATGTTTTGGGCGGTCAGCCGGATAAGAGCGGCAACGTTACTATTCCGCGTAAAAGCTCAATGTTCCAGATGTGTTTCACAGACCCTAACCAGGGCATTGCATCGGCTGAATATATAAAGGAACAGAACTTAGGCGAAAAGATTGCTATTATATATAACAACTCTGACGCATATTCAACGGGTATTTATCAAAAATTCCAGTCAGAGGCTGACAAGCTTGGCTTGAATATAGTATGTGTAAAGACATTTACCGATGACTCGGCAAACGATTTTAACTCACAGCTTGGTGAAATTAAAAATTCGGGAGCTGATTTGGTATTCCTTCCGATATATTATACACCGGCTTCGCTGATTCTTTCACAGGCAAAGAATATGCAGTATGCGCCGAAATTCTTCGGTGTTGACGGTATGGACGGAATCCTTACTTTGGAGAACTTTGATAAATCTCTTGCAGAGGGAGTAATGCTTTTGACGCCGTTTACAGCTGATGCGGAAGACGAGCTTACAAAGAAATTTGTTACAAAGTATAAGGAAAAGTATAACGAAACTCCTAACCAGTTTGCGGCTGACGCATATGACTGTATTTATGCAATATATGAAGCTTGCAAGGCTGAGGGAATTACTGCCGATATGAGCGCAAGTGATATATGCGATAAGCTTATAAGCAGATTCACATCGAGCGAATTTACGGTTGACGGTCTTACAGGTACAGGCATGACTTGGAAAGATACAGGTGAGGTTTCAAAAGCACCTAAGGGCATGGTTATTAAAGACGGTGTTTATGTAGGTATGCAGAACAACTCAAGCGCTCAGTAATTTATTGAAGATTTTTGAGAAATGATGAAGCCGCCTATGACGGCTTCTCGTTTTTCAATAGGGTATAAAAATCTGCTTTGCAGCAGAATTATTTGCTGCGGTTATTGAATCGGTGCGGGGCAAGCCTGATGGCTTGTATTTATGAAAAATGCGAGGTGTAATCAATGACATTCATTTCTAATCTTATTAACGGGATAAGTCTTGGGAGTGTATACGCCATAATCGCTTTGGGCTATACGATGGTTTACGGTATTGCAAAAATGCTGAACTTTGCTCACGGCGATGTTATCATGGTCGGCGCATATATATCCTTTTGTCTTACCACATATTTAAAGTTTCCGCCGTTTGTTTCGGTGCTTGCAGCAATGGTGGTTTGTACGGTTTTAGGTATTCTTATTGAGGGACTTGCCTATAAACCGCTGAGAAAGGCGGGGTCGCTTGCCGTTCTTATTACTGCAATAGGTGTGAGCTACTTTTTACAGAATGTGGCGCTGCTTATTTGGGGAAGTGCTCCGAAGGTGTTTACTTCAATTGCACCGTTCGGAAATGTTTCGCTTTTTGGAGGTAAGCTGATAATAACATCGGAATCTATTATAACTGTTGCAGCATGTGTAGTTATTATGCTGGGACTGACATTCTTCACAAAGAAAACAAAAATGGGAAAAGGTATGCGTGCGGTATCGGAAGATAAAGACGCTGCGGAGCTTATGGGTATAAATGTAAATGTTACGATTTCCCTGACCTTTGCGATAGGAAGTGCACTTGCGGCAATTGCTGGTGTTCTGCTTTGCTCAGCATATCCGAGCCTTATACCGACAACAGGCTCAATGCCCGGTATCAAGGCATTTACGGCTGCCGTATTCGGAGGTATCGGCTCAATTCCGGGAGCTATGCTCGGAGGAATTTTGCTCGGAATAATTGAAATTTTCAGTAAATCATATATTTCAACGTCATTATCGGACGCTATTGTGTTTGCTGTTTTGATTATAGTGCTGCTTGTTAAGCCGACGGGAATACTCGGAAAACAAGTTACGGAAAAGGTGTGAGGTGGCTGATATGAAAAAATTAAAAAGCTTAAACAAATTCACCTTGGTAAATATAAAATCATACGGATTGGTTCTTGTTGCGTTTGCGATTTTATTTCCGCTACAATCAACGGGAATAATAAATAACTCAATAAGCGGTCAGCTTGTTCCGATTTGTACGTATATAGTTATGGCGATTTCGCTTACTTTGACGGTTGGCTTTCTGGGCGAGCTTAGCTTGGGACATGCAGGTTTTATGAGCGTCGGAGCATTTACGGGAGTTATAACGGTAATATGCTTGCAGGGGACAATTACAAATTCTGCTTTACAGTTACTTGTTGCGATTATTGTAGGCGGTTTCTTTGCAGGTATTGCGGGACTGCTTATAGGTATCCCCGTACTAAGACTGCGGGGTGACTATCTGGCAATCGTAACGCTTGCATTCGGTGAAATTATTAAAAATATAATGAACATTAAACCTTGTGAACGGAAAGCTGATTTTAAACGGTCCGCAGGGAGCTGTCGGAATAACGAAAATTGCGAGCTTTGGTGCAGGTGTGTTATTGATTCTGTTTACATTGTTTGTTGTTTTGAACTTGGTAAACAGTAAGGCTGGGCGTGCGGTTACGGCTATAAGAGATAACAGAATTGCGGCTGAGTCGGTTGGAATAGGCATAACAAGATATAAGCTGACTGCATTTATTGTATCGGCTGTGCTTGCAGGAATGGCAGGAGCATTGTATGCTATGAATTTCTCGACGATTGCGGCAAAGAAATTTGACTTTAATACATCAATACTGATTCTTGTATTCGTTGTTTTGGGCGGTATGAACAACATACCGGGAACAATTATTGCAACAACTCTTCTGTATATGCTGCCCGAGCTTTTAAGAGGTATGGCGGACTACAGAATGCTTATATATGCGATTGTCTTGATATTTGTAATGATTATTACAAACAGTGAAAAAGCAAAGCAAATGAGAGAGAGCCTTATATATAAGTTAAGAGGAAAACAAGCAAAGGGGGAAGATTGAAATGACTAAGATGGTGCCTGTTCCGAGCAAATCTATTGTTCCGGAACGTGATGTTGATAAAACCCCTATACTTGAAACACATCATCTCGGGGTGGATTTCGGCGGACTTACTGCTGTTGACGAATTGACGATAGCTGTCGGACGAACCGAGATTGCGGGATTGATAGGCCCTAACGGAGCCGGAAAAACAACGGTTTTCAACCTGCTCACAAATGTATATCATCCGACAAGAGGAGATATTATTCTTGACGGAAAATCAACAGCAAAAAAGACTACTGCGCAGGTCAGCAGAATGGGTATTGCGCGTACATTCCAAAATATCAGACTGTTCTCCAAAATGTCTGTTATAGATAATGTAAGAGTAGGACTTCATAATTCGATTAATCAGCCGTTGTTTTCGTCATTGACTCACCTGTTCGGATACGGAAAATCGGAGAAAAAATCGAGAGAAGAAGCTCTTGAACTGCTTGATTTCTTTAATATGGCTGATTTGGCTGACCATGAGGCGGATTCACTGCCGTACGGTGAGCAAAGGCGTTTGGAGATTGCAAGAGCGCTTGCAACGCACCCCGGAATTATTCTTTTGGACGAGCCGGCGGCAGGTATGAATCCGTCGGAGACTTCGGAGCTTATGGAAAACATCAGACGTATACGGGATAATTTCCATATCGCAGTTATGCTGATTGAGCATGATATGAACCTTGTTATGAATGTCTGCGAGGGAATATGCGTTCTTGATCACGGTAAAGTAATCGCAAAGGGAACGCCTGATGAGATTAAGGCAAATCCTGCTGTTGTCGAAGCATATCTCGGTAAGAAAATGGAGGCGTAGCTATGATATTAAATGTTGATAATATAAATGTTTACTACGGGCATATTCATGCCTTAAAAGACGTTTCCATTGAAGTAAACGAGGGCGAAATCGTTGCTCTTATAGGTGCAAACGGAGCGGGAAAGTCGACGACATTGCGTACAATTTCGGGACTGCTGCGTTCAAAGACGGGCGGAATTACTCTGTTTGATGAAGATATTTCAAAAACTGAGGCGTATAAGCTTGTATCAAAAGGCTTGGCACATGTGCCGGAGGGACGTCATGTATTTTTACAGATGACCGTTCTTGAAAATCTTGAAATGGGAGCATATATAAATTCGGCAAATATTAAAGAAGGAATTGCAGATGTATTTGAGCGTTTTCCCCGTTTGAAACATCGTAAAGACCAGATTGCAGGAACTCTTTCGGGAGGAGAACAGCAAATGCTTGCAATGGGACGTGCGCTTATGAGTAAGCCGAAATTGCTGATGCTTGATGAGCCATCAATGGGACTTGCGCCGATTTTGGTTCAGCAGATTTTTGAT
>CAKSGG010000043.1 GCA_934454215.1 uncultured Clostridia bacterium | reverse complement strand
TGAAATTGCTCTTGCAGCAGCAGCCTGTGGCAAACGATTTGAGAACAATCTCCTCTGCTCTTAAAATGATTTCCGACATGGAGCGAATCGGTGACCAAGCGTCGGATATAGCTGAAATCGCAAAATACGTTACTTCAAGCGGTATGCAGAGCGAGGTTCATATAGCGGATATGGCAAGAGCCGCAATTCAAATGGTTACGGACAGCGTCGACTCATTTGTAAAAAAGGACATTACCCTTGCTCATTCCGTAATAGAACATGATAATATTGTCGATGAATTGTTTGATAAGGTAAAAACGGAGCTTATAAATGCAGTCAGAGAACAGGCGGCAAATGCGGAGGCGCTTATTGACCTGCTTATGATTGCAAAGTACTTTGAGCGCATCGGCGACCATGCTGAAAACGTTGCCGAATGGGTTATATATTCAATCACAGGCAAGCACGCATAAAATATTATTGAAATTTAATGTATTTTATGGTAAGATATATTCGGAGGTGAATGTGGTGATTTACTTTTTGGAGGACGACGATAATATCCGCAAGCTTGTGTGCTACGCTCTTGAAAAGGACGGATATGAGATAAAGGGGTTTCCCGTGCCGAGTGAATTTTGGCATGAAATTAGCAAAGAGCTTCCTCAGCTTATTCTGCTTGACATTATGCTCCCCGAGGAAGACGGGCTTTCGATTTTAAAAAAGCTTCAGTCCGACAGCGATTACAAGGATATTCCCGTTATTATGCTGACCGCAAAAGGCAGTGAATTTGATAAGGTTACCGGGCTTGATTCGGGTGCCGATGATTATATCGCAAAGCCCTTCGGCATGACGGAGCTTACATCACGTGTGCGTGCGGTTTTAAGACGGTACAAAAAAACAAACGCTCATAAGGACTACAGCATAGGCAGTCTTTATGTAAATCCCGAAAAGCATATAATAAGAGTCGGCGGCGAGGATATAAACCTTTCGTTTAAGGAATATTCGCTGTTAATTACTCTTTTGGAGGCTGACGGAAACGTGGTTTCAAGAGACGCTCTGCTTTCACGGGTATGGGGTGAATTTTATGAGGAATCGAGAACACTTGACGTACATATAAGAAAACTGCGTGTAAAGCTCGGTACTGCCGGAGAACTGATTAAAACGGTTAAAAATATAGGCTATAAACTGGGAGGCGAAAGCAGTGAGCAGTAAAATATTCAAATCAACCTTTTGGGCGTCAATGGTTACTTTATTTATCAGCTTTTTATTAATTTTCGGTATGCTTTTTGAATACTTTGAAGCACAGGTATTTACAGAGCTTGAAAGCGAAGCAGGCTATATATCTTATGCGGTAAACAATTACGGCAGAGCATATATAGACAATTTTAAGGGCGCAAACACCCGAATTACTCTTATAGCACCCGACGGAACTGTTTTGGCTGATACCTCAGCCGATACGGGAAATCTCGAAAATCATGCTGACAGAGAAGAGGTTCAGAGCGCATTAAAGGACGGCAGCGGAAAAAGCACAAGATATTCCGATACATTAATGCAAAAGACGTTATATTATGCACAAAAGCTTGATAACGGCTCAGTGTTAAGAGTATCGGCAACTCAAAATTCCGTTATCGTTATTCTTCTCGGGCTTGTACAGCCGGTCATATTAATCATAGCCGTTATGCTTGCGATTTCATTTTATCTGTCCCGCAGAGCGGCAAAAGCAATAGTCAAGCCGATAAACGAGCTGAATCTGGAAAATCCCGAAAGCAACGAAGCATACGACGAATTAACTCCCCTGCTGAAAAAGCTGTCGGCACAGCATAAAACGATAGAACGTCAGCTCAGCGAGGCAGAGCAAAGCCGCCGTGAATTTAAGCTTATATGCGAAAACATGAACGAGGGACTTTTGGTAATCGACAAATCGGCAAAGGTTCTGTCATATAACAGCGCCGCTCTGCGCTTGCTTGAAATTACGGATATAAACAACAGCAGTGTGCTGAATTTCAACCGCACAAAGGGTTTCAGAGATGTTATAGAAAAGGCTCTCGGCGGAAACAGAGCGCAAAGCGATATTTCGTTAGATGAAAATACATATAATTTAATTGCAAGCCCAGTTTATCGGAATAATGAAATAATAGGAGCGGTTATCGTAATCATAGACATCACCGAAAGCGCAAAGTGCGAGCAGTTACGCCGTGAGTTCACATCAAATGTTTCTCATGAGCTGAAAACTCCGCTTACATCAATTTCGGGATTTGCCGAAATTATGAAATCGGGCGGAACGCCGAAAGAAACCGTTATTGATTTTTCAACATCAATTTATGACGAAGCGCAAAGACTGATTACACTTGTCAGTGATATTATGAAAATATCGGAGCTTGACGAAGGTGCCGTTCCCATGGACAACGAAAAGATTGACTTGTACAGTCTTTCAAAGAGCATTGTATCACGTTTAAAGCCCGTTGCCGATAAGCATAATATTTCACTCAACGTTATAGGCGATACCGCTTATGTGCAGGGCATCGAAAAAATTCTTGACGAAATGATTTATAATCTCTGCGACAATGCAATTAAGTACAACAAAGAAAACGGAGTTGTTGATATAATCATAAACACAGCCTCCGATAAGGTTAATCTGACCGTAAGAGATACAGGCATCGGTATTCCCAAAGGCGAGCAAAGCCGTGTGTTTGAGCGTTTTTACCGTGTTGATAAAAGCCGTTCAAAGCAGGCGGGCGGTACGGGACTCGGGCTTGCAATCGTAAAGCACGGCGCTATGTATCACAATGCCGAAATAAAGCTTGAAAGCACAGAAGGCAAGGGCACCGGCATAACAATTTCTTTCCGCTCTATATAAATATCAAAAATAATAACTTTATTGCATTATAAATATTAAAACAGTATCAAAAATATTAAAAACAGTATCATTTATGATATTGTTTTTTTCTTTGGTATTGTTATAATATAAGCATGAGGAGTTGATTAACGTGAATTATTTAGTTAAGGACAGACCCACTGTCACACTTATGCTCAAGCAAAAAACAACCGCAGGCTTGCTTGAAGAAATAAAGGAGGGCTTGAAATTCGGCACCGATTGCTTCGGATTTCAGATTGATATGCTCAATGCAGAGGAGCGAACGGAAGAAAATTATAAAAAGCTTTTCGCAGCCATGAACGGAAAGCCGTCGTATGTGACAAACTATAAAAACGGTTCACCCGACAAAAGCGATGATGTTCTGGCGGACGAATTAATCGCTGCATTTCATCTCGGCGGCACGCTCATTGATATACGTGGCGGTATGTTTGATGACAGCAGTCCCGAATTTTCAAAGGACAGCACAGCTGTTGAAAAGCAAAAAGCGATTATCAAAAAAGCGCACGAACTTGGTGCGCAGGTACTTATGTCAACGCATATATGCGACAGATTTGTTTCGAGAGAAGAAGTGTTTGATATAATGCTTGCACAGCAGGAGCGGGGCGCTGATATTGCAAAGCTTGTCACAAGTGCAAACAGCCAAGAGGAGCTTGAAGAAAATTTTGCAATCACTCTGCTGTTAAAGAAAAAATTAGATATTCCGTTCCTGTTTTTATGTAACGGCACTCACTGCCGTCAGCACAGACTGCTAAATCCCATGCTCGGCTCATGTACATATCTGACAAAGTTAGAGCAATCGGAAGAGGCACAGCCTGTTATAGAAGAAGTAAAAACACTTATGGAATTAAATCAATATAAAAATTTACCGTGGGAGGATTAAAAAATGGAATTTAAAAACAAAACCGTTATTATAACGGGTGCGGCAAGTGGAATGGGCAGGCTGAGCTGTGAGCGTTTCGCCGAAGAGGGCGCAAACGTTGTTATGCTTGACGTAAACGGGGAGGTTCTTAAAAAACAGGAAAAGGAGCTGAAAGACAAAGGCTTTGAGGTTCTCGGAATCGTATGCAATGTAAGAAATTATTGCGAAATCGAAAACGCAGTAAAAACGGCAAAAGAAAAATACGGAACTGTCGATGTGACAATCAGCTATGCCGGCGGTTTCCCCGGACGTATATTTAATGAACCCGTTCCGTTCGGCAAGCGCTCGATTGAAAGTCTTGACTGGGGTGTTGACGTAAATTTCAAAGCGCCGTTATATATGGCAAGAGCGGCCGTTGATATAATGAAAGAGCAAAAAAGCGGCGTTATTATAAACATAGGCTCAATTGACGGCACAACAGGCAGTGCAACCGTTGACTATTCATCGGAAAAAGCAGGGCTTATCGGACTTACAAAATCAATTGCACTGTACGGCGCTGATTCAAACGTAAGATGTTGTATGGTATCGCCCGGGCCTGTTATGACAAGACCCGGTATGGCAAATATGCGTACTCCGCTCGGCAGAGCGGCAGAGCCTATTGAAGTAGTTGACCTTGTGATGTATCTTGCGTCCGACAAGGCGGCGTTTATATCGGGCGACAATTATCTTGTTGACGGTGCAAGAGCCTGCGCCGCTGGATTATATTAAAAAAAAGGAGAATGAATAATGAAAGCAATATTGGTTAATGATGACAGAAGTTTAAGCTGGAGCAATGTTCCCGACCCGATTTTAAAATCGGACGAGGTTCTTGTAAAAATCGAATATGCCGCATTGAACCGTGCGGATTTAATGCAGAGAGAGGGCGACTATCCTCCTCCGCCGGGCTGTCCCGAATGGATGGGGCTTGAAATTTCGGGAGAAATTGTTGAAATCGCCGATGGGGCAAAAGAAAAAAGCAATTGGAAAATAGGCGATAAAGTCTGCGCACTGCTCGGCGGAGGCGGATATGCCGAATATGTTTCGGTAAAATACGACATGCTTATGCCCGTTCCCGAAAATTGCACAATGGCAGAGGCTGCGGCTATACCCGAAGCATTCGCCACGGCATATCTGAACCTGTTTTGGGAAGGCAAAATTCAATCGGGCAATACGCTCTTGATGAATGCGGGTGCAAGCGGACTTGCAAGCGTTGTTATTCCAATGGCAAAGGCATTCGGTATCCGTGTGATTACCACCGTTCTTTCAGATGAAATTGCGGATTCGATAAAGCACCTTAATGCTGACGTTGTTGTGAACACATCAAAAGAAGATATTGTTGAAGTTTTAAAGCGTGAGCTTGATAACGGTCACGGCGTTGACGTTGCAATTGACTGTCTCGGCGGCGAGGTTATGGGCAAGTGCATACACTATCTGAACCACGGTGCAAGATGGATTATGATTGCAGCTCTGGCAGGTCAGAAAACAGAAATTGATTTAAAGAACATATATGTAAGAAATGTAAGAATAGTCGGAAGTACTCTGCGTTCAAGAACACCGCAGGTCAAAGCTGAAATACTTTCGGCTCTTGTAAATGACGTATGGCCGAAGGTTGCCGAAGGAAAGGTTAAGCCGACAATCTATAAAATTCTGCCGATTACCGAGGCAGAAACGGCTCATGACCTGCTCTACAAAGGTAAAAACATCGGAAAGGTTGTTTTGAAAGTCAGATAAAGCATAAAAAAAGGACTGCTGAATACAGCAGTCCTTTTTAAATTAAAACAATCCGAGTCCTCCGTATGCAATAACAATTGACGCAAACACGATTGAAACCATTGATAAAAGCTTTATCAGTATATTAACCGACGGTCCTGCGGTATCCTTGAACGGGTCTCCGACAGTATCGCCGACCACTGCCGCCTTATGGTTGCTGCTTCCCTTGCCGTTAAAATTGCCTGCCTCAATATATTTCTTTGCATTGTCCCATGAGCCGCCCGAGTTTGCCATCATAATTGCAAGTACAAATCCCGATACAAGCGCACCCGCAAGCATTCCGACAACACCGTTGCAGCCAAGAACCATTCCCACAACTATAGGAGCAAATATTCCCAAAGCCGCCGGAAGAACCATTTCCCTCAGCGATGACTTTGTACAAATGTCAACGCAGGTTTCATAGTCAGCGTCAGCCTTACCCTCCATAAGTCCCGGTATTTCTCTGAACTGGCGTCTTACCTCAACAACTATCTTCTGAGCGGCACGTCCGACAGCCTGCATCGTCATTGCACTGAAGAAGAACGGCAGCATAGCTCCCACAAACAAGCCAATCAAAACAGCGGGATTTGTAACCTGAAGATTTAAACTTCCGCCCATCTCTTTAACCTTATCCGTATATGAAACTATAAGCGCCAAAGCTGTCAATGCGGCAGAGCCTATAGCAAATCCCTTACCTGTTGCCGCCGTTGTATTTCCGAGTGAATCAAGTGCGTCCGTTCTGCTGCGAACCTCACTCGGCAGACCCGACATTTCCGCAATACCTCCGGCATTATCCGCTACAGGTCCGTAAGCGTCCGTTGCAAGCGTAATACCCAAAGTCGAAAGCATACCGACAGCCGAAAGTCCCACGCCGTACAGTCCCGATTCAAACTTCACAGCTCCGCCCGATGTGAAATACGAAATAATTACCGAAATACCTATTATTATTACGGGAATTGCAGTTGACCTCATTCCCAAAGCAATACCGTCAATGATAATCGTAGCCGAACCCGTTTCCGATGATGCGGCAAGCTTTTTTGTCGGACCGTATGAATCCGATGTATAATACTCTGTAAAGAAGCCTATAAGCACTCCTGCAACCAGTCCCGAAATAACCGCCCAAAATACGTTTGAATTTTCGGGTAAAAGCGTGAATATAAGAACGCCCGATGCAATCGCACTTATAATTGACGAAACATAAGTACCCTTACGAAGCGAGCCGAGCAGCGCTTTCTGGTCAGCACCCTCCTTTGTCGATACAAAGAACGTACCTATAATCGAAGCGATTATACCTACCGCCGCAATCAGCATAGGAACAACAACTCCGCCAAAGCCCAAGCCTGCGGCAGCGGCAAGCGCACCGCTCGATATAATCGAACCTACATACGATTCATAAAGGTCAGCGCCCATACCTGCAACGTCGCCTACATTATCTCCTACATTATCCGCAATACATGCCGGATTTCTGGGGTCGTCCTCTGGGATTCCCGCCTCAACCTTACCTACAAGGTCAGCTCCGACATCGGCTGCCTTTGTGAATATACCGCCTCCGACTCTTGCAAACAGAGCCATTGACGAAGCACCCATACCAAATGTCAGCATTGCCGATGTTATTTCCTCTATCGGCAGATTAAATCCGAATTTCAGAATAATAAACCACATACTTATATCAAGCAGTCCGAGTCCGACAACCGTCAGACCCATAACCGAACCCGACGCAAAAGCTATTTTCAATCCGTTATTAAGACCTTCCCTTGAACCGTTCGCCGTTCTCAGATTTGCATAAGTGGCTATCTTCATACCTACAAATCCCGATAAACCCGAAAACAATCCGCCTGTCAGAAACGCAAACGGAACAAACGGAGTTAAAAATCCGCTGAATGCAAGAATTGCCAATACAACAAACATAACAGCGAAGAAAATACTTACCGTTTTATACTGACGTTTCAGATATGCCATTGCACCTTTTCTGATTTTTGAAGCAATGCTTTTCATACGTTCCGTACCCTCGGGCTTGCTTTTTACGGAATAAAACTGATATACCGAAAATAAAAGCGCTATCACTGCGCATACGAGCACCGCAATCGGTGCCAATGTTTCAAAATTCACCATATTAATCCTCCTGTTCATATATACACTATTACTATTATATTTATAGTATATATATTTTATCCCATTTTTTTGTACAAGTCAATAAATTTAAAAAATAATTATTTTAATTGTAATAATACCGCAAAAACTGCACTATTTATTTTGCACATAATTTACTTATTTTGTGCATTTAGACGTTTTTACCGTATTGAAATGCAAAATTGAATTTTTTATGTTATAATATTCAAAGTATAATTCAATAATGCGGAGGTATTAAAATTGCCCAACGATAAAATAAAAAATCTGATAGGCGAAATAGCCGTATGCGTAATTGCGGCGGCAATTTTGCTCACTGTACTTATACCTACAATAGCGCAGAGTGTGAAAAACGGCGGAGAGCATAAAAGCCGTCAGACTATGTCTTACATAAAGGACACGCTTGCGGAGGAATTAAATAATAAACAGAATACGGAAAACTGGGAAAAACTGCTTAATGACAAAAGCTCAAGCAAAATAATCGCAGAGCTGAAAAAGAGCATGAAAGCGGACAAGGCTGAAAAAATCGCCGACGGTGAATATTTTATAAAATATGAGGACGGTAAGCTGTTCATTTGCAGTGCCGTATATCCCGAAATTGATGATATTTCGCTGTCACTGCCGGAAGGATATTCCATATCAAGTTCCTCCGAAAAAGGTGAACCGATTTCATTTTTAAAAGTCAGCGGTTTCAGAACATATCTTCAGGGTGAATCCATAAATCCCGACAAGCCCGAACAAATGCAATTCTCAGATGAGGACGATTTGAAAAATATTTTTTCCGATATGACTGTTACGGCAATTAATATGGGAGGCGGAAGCACACCTGTCAGCCGTGACAAATATACGATTTTAACAGACGGCTTTGATATGAGCAAGCCCGGTACAAAAGCGCTCAGAGTTGAATATAAAAACGACAATATTTTAAATCATACAGTGTATGCCGAATTCAGTTTTTATGTCATGCAAAAAACGGAATGTAAACCGCTGGTTATAAACTTCGGCAAAAACGGCTCTTATGAGCTTGCCGCATGGGATTGGTCGGATTATGTTGCCGAGGCAAGTCAGTCGGATGGCAGTTCAAAGAATTTTGATGCCTCGATTGTACACTTTGATGATAAGTACTACTACTATCCCGACGGCTTTAACATTGATAAACGCCGCGACAATTCAAATCCCGAGACGTCCGCCGCCAATATTGACGACCCAACAGCGGCTGCATACAGAATTGAATTTAAGCCGAATATTATAATATCCTCAAAAGAGGACGAAAATGAAATGGACAAGGCAACCGACGGAGCACTTATGCTTGAAGAAGAACAGGCATACATCTGGCAGTCAGTACCGTCAAAAGAGCTTGACTCCGGCTGGATAAGAGTATTTTGCGAAATGAAGAAAAAGGAACAATAAACTATGTTTTTAGCAGATAACTGGAAAGAATATAAATTAATAGATGCCGCAAACGGCGAAAAGCTTGAATATTGGGATAAGCTTCTGCTTCGCAGACCCGACCCGCAGGCAATATGGTCTGTGAAAAGCGAAAAATCACTATGGACAAAAACGGACGCAACATACCACCGTTCAAAATCCGGCGGCGGGAAATGGGAATTTTTCAATAAAAAAATGCCCAAAAGCTGGCAGATACATTACGGAGCTTTAACGTTTAACATAAAACCCATGGGATTTAAGCATACGGGACTTTTCCCCGAGCAAGCGGTAAACTGGGACTGGTTTTCGGATTTGATTAAAAATGCAGGCCGCCCGATAAGCGTACTTAATCTATTTGCATATACCGGCGGCGCAACCGTTGCCGCACTCAATGCCGGAGCGTCCGTATGCCACGTTGACGCATCAAAGGGCATGGTTACATGGGCAAAGGAAAACGTTAATTCGTCAGGATTATCGGATAAACCCGTAAGATATATAGTAGATGATGTTGTAAAGTTTGTTCAGCGTGAGGGCAGACGAGGGCGCAAATATGACGCAATCATAATGGACCCTCCCTCATACGGGCGGGGTCCGTCGGGCGAGGTATGGAAAATTGAAGACGAGCTTTATCCGCTCATCGAAGAATGTATAAAAATACTGTCCAATAAGCCTTTGTTTTTTCTGATAAACTCTTACACGACAGGACTTAGCGCACAGATTCTGACAAATGTTTTAACACTGACAATGAAATCAAAATTCGGAGGAACTGTAACAGCTGACGAAGTCGGCTTGCCGATACAGAGCAATAAGCTCATTCTTCCGTGCGGTATAAGCGGCAGATGGCAAAGCTGAAAGCTTTGCCATCTGTATTTTTTATTTAACTACCTCAACGCTCATAATCTCTCCCGATGTCTTTACATATTTAGTATATATCTCCATCGTTCTTCCGACTGACAGCTCTGTCGTATCGTCAAGAACATATCCCTCTTCGGATTCACGCCCCTGCGACTCAATCGTAACCATGCAGGTGTATTTGTCAGGCAGGTCAGACCATTTTATTTTACCGTCCGTTGTTGTTGACTGAATCTTTGAATCCGCTGTTTCTATATTTTTTATCTCGCCCAAATCAAGCTCTGCTTTTTTATCGGTAAGCAAAGGACTTTTTTTCAATGCGTCAACCGTAAAGTTTCTTACCGCATTAACCTTTACAACATATCTCAGAGTCACGTTTGATGTTACGGCAGATGTAGTTCCCGATGTAAATCTTATCGTTATTCCGATTGCAGCAGCTATTATAAGAATTACAACTGCAATATCAATTATGCTGATTTTGCCGCCTATTTTTCCGTTTTTATCCATTATACCGTACCTCCCTTAATCATTAATCTCAATAACAAAGCCGTTTGTTGCATATCCCTTACCCCGTACGGGAATTTCCTGTCCGACTCTTATTTTCGTATCGCCCGTTTTTATAACCTTATCTCCGACGGTACAGTCTGCCGTTACGGTAACATAAATATCCTCATGCTCCTCGTTTATCTCATTGCGGTAAATTCCGTCAAGACCGTCATAAACCATAACCGTACTCGGCTCGGTTCTTACATCTTTAATCACGCCGCCATCCTTTTCCATAAGACTCAGCGTAACCTTGTCCCCGACCGACATAGTATCGGCAAGACCTTTTTCCTTATCCTGAATCATTACTGTAAATTCTACCTCCTGCGCCGTTTGTTTATCGGTAAGGCTCGGTCCGAACATCACCCAAAGCACAGCCGCCGCAGCCACTATAACAACGACTATCAGCGTATCAATTAAAGTCCATTTTTTATTCATTTCACTACCTCCTTGTAGATTGCTTCCGTCTGCTCCGTCATCGCTTTTGCGGTAAACGTCTTTTTGAATATCTCCTTCGAGCCGCTGCTCAATTTTGAATACAACTCATCGTTGCTGAGCAGCTCTTTTAATTTAAGATACAGCTCACGGCTGTTCTTCTTCGGAACGATAAAGCCGTTTACGCCGTTCTTTATAACCCCCGGATTTCCTCCGAAATCCGACACAACGGCAGGAATACCTATGCTCATACCTTCAAGCAGTGCAAGGCTCGTCGCCTCCGTTCCGTATGACGCATTAACCTGAACGTCCGTAATACTCATAAGCTTATCAACATCGCTTATAAATCCCGTAAAAATTATATCGTTTTGTCTGTTAAGTTTTTTAACCTTTTCTTTCAAAGTATTCTCATAACTGCCTGTCCCCGCAATATAAAACTTTGCATCTATGCCGTCATTCAGAATCATATCGGCGGCCTCTATAAAATATTCATGACCCTTTATATCCTCAAGCCTTGCAACAATCGACACAACCTTACTTTCTCCGCACTCAAAGCGTTTGCGGATTTCCGCAGTGTCGAACGGTTTTTCAAGTCCTTTTACACCGTTGAGAATAACCGTAATTTTCTTTTCGGAAACTCCCGTTGCGGTAAGATTATCCTTTGCCGCCTCCGCAACGGCTATGATTTTATCGGCATAATGATTATTTACAATACCGTTTATCACTTTGCCGATTCCCTTTGATATTTTCGGAGATGGCTCAAACACGCTGTGACGTGTGAACACCACCTTTGCGCCTGCACGCCGTGCGGCAATTCTTGCCGACATACTTCCGTGCGTATGCACAACATCAGGCTTTTCACGCTTAAAAATCTGCGTAAGCTCCTTTATGGCGTGAGTATCGAGCGACTTGTCTGCAATGCCGTTCACCTCGATAACCTCAATTCCCATTTTATCTATATGGGGTTTCAGTAAGCTGTTTTTCGGCAAAACAACCTTGACCTCAAACTGACTGTAATCAAAGTTTTCCAGCAAGGTCAGTACACACTTTCCTGCGCCGCCTATGTTGGTATCCGAAGAAACCTCAATAACCTTTATCAATTGATTTTCTCCTTTCTAATTTTTCTCTCTTATATATTTCAGCGCCGTTCCCATAGCAAGCATCATGAAGAATAGCGCCATTACTCTGTAATTATAGAATGTATAGTCAAACATACTCTGTATCAAAAATCCTATAACCGACGACGCAAGTGCAAGCGCCGCAGTCGCATATCGGTTTTTCTTATGCTTTCCGAACCGATAAACCGCCGCCATTTTCTTGACAAACAGAAAGTTTATCAGCAAAAATACAACAAGCGCACCGATTCCCGCTTCAACCGTAAGCTGTAAAAATGTATTGTGTGAGTGAGGCGCAATAATTGCATTATATGAGAAGAACGGATATACCTTTGAAAACGCCGCCTCTCCCATGCCGATTCCGCCTACCCAGTAATGCTTTAACATTCCGAGCGTTCCGAGCCATATAAATACTCTGTACGACGTTGACGAGTCCTCCATATTTCCGACAGACAACATTCGGTTTACGATTGTTTCGGGTATGATAAACGGTACAATGCACAGCAGAAGCGGTATAATTCCCCACATTCTCCCCTCATAGAATGTGACGAATATAACCGCTGCCGCCATAAAGCCTATCCAGCAGCCTCTTGACTGCGTGAGAACAAGGCACAGTGCAAGCACAAGAAACATTGCAATGTACACCCATTTTGTCCACGTATTTGCCTTATATTTCAAAAACAGTGCGGCACATACGGGAAGTACAAGCAGCAGATATTCTCCCAAAACATTCGGATTAGCAAGCGTTGAATACACACGCATTGTAGATTCCTCAAACATTGTTTCATCAATCCATGCGTTTGAAGTCGTCCAGCCGAAAACATACTGCATAACTCCGTATAACGCAACAAGCGTACCCGAAATTACAAATATTTTCAAAAGTCCGAAAAGCTGTTCCTTTGTATTTACTGTATTTATAATAACGAAATAGAACATCATAAATACAAAATACATAATCCAAACCTTTAAGCTTCCCGCAACCGCAAATGAACAAAGGCTTGAAACAAACAGCAGTGCAAGCAGCGTCAGCATACCCAATCCAACACCGTCAATGCGTATCTTGAAATTGCTCTCCGTAAGGGCATATATCAAAAACGAAATTCCCGTCCATATGCAAATACCCGCAAGAATCATAGTCGGAACAAGCGGTGCAAGAAATACCGCCACATACACTCCCGAAACGGGCGCATATAAAACAAGCAGCATACCGAATACCGCAAACGGCAGCGCCAAGCCGTAAAGCGGTGAAAATGCCATCGCCGCTCCCGTCAGCACTCCTGCGATTACGCCGAGAAATATTTTTTCATTGCCTTTCAAAAACTCCTCGTTATAAAACTCAAAATCCAAATCCGCAAATCCTATAGCCGCTTTCGCCCAGTCAACGAATTTAGAGCCGTTCATGAATGCCGTAATATTATATCTGAAAATAAGCATCACCGCACCGACAGCGCCGACAATAAGCACAGGCTTTGAATATGAATGTACCGTAACCGCCTTTACCAGCGTATACATCAGACTTGATGACAGCAGCAGCGTTCCCCAAAATTTTGTATTTACCGCCATAAACGCATTTACATATGTTCTGCCCAAATTGCAGATGACGCTGTCTTTGACGCTTTCATTTACAAATCCGCCTATTTTCTTCTGTAAAAATTCCCAGAGCCTTGCCGGCAATGCAAATATTTTATAAATCAGGCTTTTATCCGCATATTCAGCTCTGTCGGTCGAACCGATAAGTCCCACAATGCGGCTGTTCTTCCACCCATTTGAAAACGCATTGTAAATACGCATAAGCAGCTTACACGTACCGCTCTCGCGAAACATTTGAGCAATTTTTGCTCCGAACATCGCAAGATAAGTTAAAATAAGACTGTTCATACCTTATTCCTTTCTCTTAACAAATTTTTTCACTTCATCTAAATTTCCAAGTATTATGCAGACCGCATAAACAATCACTCCTGCCGCACCGCACACCGCACAGACAATTATCTGATTTAAAAGCGCACCGTCGGGATTATATATCAGCCTGTATATTCCAAACACAGCCGCCGCCATAATAATCGTACCGGCAAGTATTTTTATAATATTTACAAGCTCTTTCATTTTTATTACATTTCCCTGTCTGCGTGACATGCAAACTGCATTCATTACCGCATTGAATATGCTTCCTCCCGCCGCCGCAAGCGCCAGTCCCTGCGTTTTCAGCAGTCCGAACAGTATATATGCCATTATTATATTAAATACCATACTCAATATTGAATTGCGCATTGGCGTTTTGCTGTCATTCATCGAGAAGAAATATTTTGAAAGCACTTCATTCACCGCAAGTCCCAACATTCCCACGCTGTAGCACGACAGAATCGAGGCAATATTTTTCGCTCCCTCCGCAGTCATTTCTCCGCGGCGGTATATGATATTCGTTATCGGGTTTGAAAGTATTATCATTCCAGCCGTAAGCGGAAGAATTATCAAAAATACCGCTTTGAGCGAGGTTGATATAAGCTCTCTTGCTCCGTCCGTATCATCTGCCGCATTCGCTTTTGAAAGCTTGGGGAATATCAGATTTGTCACAACAAACGAAAATACTCCCGTTACTATAATATACAGTCTGTTTGCAAGCTCCAAGGATGAATACGCACCGTCTATTCCCGACGCAAGCCGTGAATTTATCACGCTGTACAGCGGCTGAACCCATGTGCTTATAAGCATCGGACCTGCCAGAACAAGCGCATTTTTTATGTTTTCGTCTTTTAATCTGAAATCCAGTCGGAATTTATATCCGAATTTAATCAGCGACGGTACCTGCACAAGCATCTGCAAACTCCACGCAATAACCATGGTTACCGCCAGTCCCTCCACGCCGTAGCGTTTTCCGAACACGATAAAATATAAAATTATCGCCGCATTCGATACAAGGCTTATGATTGCGGGAATATTGTATTCGCCCATCGACTGCAAAAATCCGACGAATGAGAACGCAAATCCCGTAAAAATTATCATCGGGAACATGATTGACGTAAGATGAACCGTTAATGCATGCTTATCACCCGTATAATTCGGCGCCATGAAATTTACAATCGGGTCTGCAAACACAATTCCCAAAACCGATATAAGCAGCGTAACTGTGAATATCATTGTTACGAACTTGTTCATAAATTCCATAGCCTGTTTTTTGCCGTGCTTTGTTATAATTCCGCTGAAAACAGGTATAAACGTCGCCGAAATAACTCCACCGACAACCACGTCAAACAGCGTTGTGGGAACCTTTGACGCAGCCATGAATGCGTCCGCCTCCATGCCTGTGCCGAAAAATGCCGCAATGCACGAATCCCTTACCAGTCCCAAAGCCTTTGCCAAAAGCGTTGCCGCCGCCATGAACACAGCCGCCTTTAAAAGTGTTTTTCCGTTTTCCCTGCTCAAATATCAACACTTCCTTTTTCGTAAAGCTCTACCGCAAGCTGTGCATTTTTCAATGCCTTTTCTTTCAGTCCGCCGTAATTTTTCTTAAGCTCGCCCTTTATCGTTTCATAATCTCTTACGGTTTCCGCAAGCATTTTATAGAGAATGTCCTCCGTAAGTGTTTCAACATTAAGTTCCCTGTTCTGATTTATGTTTTTCATAAAACTGCTGACTTTCGGGTCATAAACCAGTCCAATCATAGGAACGCTGTTTATTGCCGCATACATCAGCATATGAAGTCTCATTCCCATGCAGAAATCCATACACCCGACAACCGAAAGCATATCGTCCACAGACTGATGATTTTCTATAATTGAAGCTTTTCTTTTCATCTTGGACGCAATATTTCTTGAAACAGGCAAGTCCTTTGATGACTGCATCGGCAAAAATACCGTATACAAGCCAAATTCATCATATGCTCTGTCACAAACCCTTGCCATTATATCCTCAAAATTATTCGGCAAGGTGTTCCATTTTCTTACCGATATTCTCAAAAGTCTCATATTCGGCACTTTCGCCTCGTGAAGAATACGCTTGCCCAGTGTTCCGTCAGGGACTTCAAGCGTCAGCGCAGGGTCGGCGGTAAGAAGTATTTTCGGAGCTGTTACTCCTATTTTTTTCAAAGTTTCTTCTGATTCCTTATCTCTTAACGTTATCAAGTCCACGGTATTTAAAACCTTTGCCGTATATTTGATATTCGCCTCACGCTTAAGCGGTCCTATACCGTTTGAATACAACATGACTTTCAAACCGTGTCTTTTTGCCATTTCTATTATCGTTAGGTAATACCACAGCGACTTCGTGCTTGTCCTGTCCTGAATAAGCGTTCCTCCGCCCGAAATAAGCATATCGGCTTTTTTCATATGCTTTAATATGCCGAAAACCGAAAAACGGTTTATTGCTTTTACCCTATAGCTTTTAAACGTTTCTTTCGGATTTGCGCTCAAAACCGTAATGTTTGGGCTTTCCTTATACTTCTTTAAATCGTCTATAATTGATTTCAGCAATGCATCATCACCGCTGTTGTGAAAACCGTAATAGCCCGAAATTAAAATTTCGTCCTGCTTTGACGTTGCCCAGTCGTAAATTCTTATGCTGTCCTCCGCCATTCTCGCAACGCTGTACTCTTTTTTTATAAGCTCTCTGCCGTATATCCCCAAACGCTCCTGCTGTTCGTCACTCATATCGAAAAATTTCAGAGTATCTTTAAGCAGCAGCTCCGTTGACGGCATTACGCATCCTCGGCAGCAGAAATTCGTATCAATTCCCACTTGCAGCTTTGTTTCGTCAAACAAGCCTATATAGCCCTCGTTGCCTGCTATTATAACAGGTTTCTGCGCCGCCATTGCTTCAAGCGCCGCACGGCTTACGCCGACAAATAATTTTGAAAGCGCAACCATTTTATTAATATCGGTTCTTGCTCCCGTCAGCACTATACACTCATAACCGAGCGTTTCGTTGACCTTTTGAGCCTCTGCCTTTACATTCTGAAAATCATCGCCCGCTCCGACAACCACAAGTCTGAGCTTATCAACCTTTTTTGCAATTTCGGGAATCGCCCGAATATACTGCTTTGCCGCAAGACTTCTCGATTCGTCAAGACGGCTCACGTACACAATTACATTTTCACCGTCCTTAATTCCAAGCTCCGCTCTTACGTCAGACGTATCGGTATCGGGCGAAAACTTGTCCGTATCTATTCCGTTGATTGTAACCTGAATATTCCCTTCGGGGATTTTATAGTTATCCATAAGATACGTTTTAATATCCTCGGAAACGGCAACAACCTTTTCGCCCCAGTCGGTGATATATTTCAGTCCGTATTTTGTCGTGAATACCCAATGTGCCGATGTAACAAACGGAAATCCCATTTTTTTATGAAGCTTTCCCAATATAAACGACGGTATTCTTGCATGAGAATGAACAATATCTATTTTTTCATTTCTTATAATCTGTGCCAAAAGCTTTGCCGAACGCAGCATATTAAACGGATTTTTGTTTTTCAGCGGAACCTGAAAATGCTTTATTCCGGCATCTTCAATTTCCTTAACATATACGCCGCCGTTTGACGCAACAAATACATTAAATCCTCTGCGTTTAAGCTCTTTCGCCAGCTCCACAACGTGCGTTTCCGCACCGCCTATATTAAGCTGCATAAGCGCAAGTAAAATGTTAGCTCCCTGTTTCAAGTCATTGTCCTCCTTTAACACATAGCTATACACTGTAATTATAAGCTATAATCAAAGAAAAGTATATGGTTATAACACAAATGTATTCTAAATGTAATAAATAAAATATATTTTTCAAAATAAAATAATGTTTTATACGCCATACACACAAAAAAGCGGCTCTTTAAAGCCGCCTGAATACGCCGATAACCTTGCCTATAACAGACAATTCATTAACAATAATCGGTTCCATGGTATCATTTTCGGGCTGAAGTCTGAAATGCCCGTTTTCCTTATAAAAGGTTTTTACGGTCGCTTCGTCGCCGTTCACGAGCGCAACTATAATATCTCCGTTTTCCGCAGTCGGCTGCTGTTCGACAATAATATAGTCTCCGTCAAGGATTGCCGCATTTATCATTGATTCACCGCTTACCCTAAGCATAAAAATATTTTTGTTTCCGACAAAATTCATCGGCAGAGGGAATGTTTCTGTATTATCCTGCACCGCTGTAATCGGCATACCTGCCGTTACTTTTCCGTATACGGGAACATCAAGATATTTTTCGCTTGACGGTTTAATCGGTTTATATTTAACAAGCCTCATCGACCTGTTTTTTGACGATTCATGAACGATATATCCCTCACGCTCCAGCTTTTTCAGACGTGCGTGTACAGTGGCGGTTGAAGTAAGCCCCACTGCCGCACAAATCTCACGAACCGTCGGAGGAAAGCCATTTTCTTCGATATATCCATGTATAAAATCCATTATTTCAAAATCTTTTTCCGTAATCTTAGCCATAATCAATCCCCCTTTACATATATAATACCACACTTTTGTTTGTTTGTCAAACAAATATTCGCTTTATTTTATGAAAAATGTATATCCGTATCTTTTTTTATTGGTTTTTAAGCAGACAGCCGTAACGATAAGAGACATAATTTCCGCTGCTGCAACGGCAAGCCATATTCCATCCACATCCAAAAGCAGCGGCAATATAAACAGCGCCGCAGTCTGAAACACAAACGTTCTCAAAAATGAAATCAACGCCGACACAGCACCGTTGCCGAGCGCCGTGAAGAATGCCGAACCGAATATATTAAAGCCGCATATCAGGAAAGATACCGAATACAGCTTAAACGCATGATTGGTAAGGTCAAACAGTTCCTTATCATAGCCGACAAATATTTTGGCAAGAGCCGGCGAGCATACATTCGCAAGCAGTGTAAGAGCTACGCCGAACACTGAAATCAGCACAAGGCTTTTCCTGTACAAACCCGATAGTTCGGCATTGTTTTTCGCTCCGTAGTTATACCCGAACAGCGGTGCGCTGCCGATTGCCTGACCAAGAAATATTGCCGTAAATATAAACGCCGCATACATCAGAACTCCGTAAGCCGCAACGCCGTTTTCGCCAGAAATCTCCATAAGGCGGTAATTATAAAGCATTGATACAACCGACGCCGAAATATTTGTCATAAGCTCCGATGAACCGTTTGTACAGGTTTTGAGTAAAACTCCGCCGTTAAATCTGAATCTTGTCAAACGCAGCAGACTGCCGTTTTTCCTTGAAAAATATATAAGCGGAGTAATGCCCCCGACCGCCTGACTTATTACCGTTGCATATGCCGCACCTGCAAGCCCGAGTTCGAGCACCGCAACAAACAAATAGTCCAAAACCACATTCGTCATGCCTGCCGTTACTGTCATAGCCAGTCCGAGCTTTGGCTTTTCCGCCGTTGTAAAGAAGCTCTGAAACGCAAACTGAAGCATAAATACGGGCAATGCCGTGAGCAGTATTCGTCCGTACTGCACGCAGTATTCAAGCATTTCTCCGTCAGCACCCAGCAAAACCGCCGCCTGTCTTATAACAATATTTCCGACAACGGCACATATAACGCCGCCTATAAAGGTTGACGCAATAAGCATTGAAAAATACTCGTTTGCCAATTCCCTCTTACCCTCGCCAAGAGTAACCGAAACAATTGCCGTACCTCCCGTTCCTATCATAAATCCTATCGTACCGAGAATACCGATAACGGGATATATCAGATTTAATGCCGCAAACGGTGTTTTTCCGACAAAATTGGACACAAAAAGACCGTCTACAATCGAGTATACCGATGTGAAAATCATCATAAGTATTGACGGCATTATAAAACGCATAAGTCTGCCGTAAGTAAAGTGGTCAGATAATTTTATTTTTGCCATAAAAAATCCTCCGTTTTGTATAAAAAATAAAGGCGGTGCGAATAAAGCATCGCCTCTGCCGCCTTTATTATATTATATATATCGCATATTGTCAAGTGTCTTTTATTGAATTTCAGCTTTTGACGGAGCAATTGTAACTTTTGCGCCTTCCAGCTTTGTTTCATTCATAAACTCATTGAAAAATTCAAGAGGAACGAATGTGCAGCCGTCATGAATAGCCGCAGCCTTTGCAATTTCAAGCTCACGGTCCATGTCTATTACCTTCAGCTTACCGTCAAATTTAATTTTATTGCTGCCGCCGAACAATGTTGCTTTTTGAGTATAGCTGTCCTCTACCGTTATTGCGCCCGTCTGTGCGTCCCAGCCTACAGTATATCCGAGAGCCTCGCTGATTTTTCGCAGAGGAACCATAAGCGTGTCCCCGTCATAATACGGCTTATCGGATGTTTCAATTACTTTTCCGTCAACCTCTACAGTAAGCTCATCTGAAACCGTTTCCTCATCACCGCTGCTGAGTATAACTACCTTATCCGTTGATGCCTGCGACGGAATACTCATTGTTACAATGTCAAACCATGCAAGAATTTTTGAGCCTTTCTGTATATCCGCAAGCTTAACTATATTTTTTGTTTTATACGGAAGTGTACGGGCATCCTTTAAAATTCTTAAAATCATATTGTTGGTGTTATCGGTTACAACAACTGTTCCGTCCTCCTCGGTTTTTACATCGTCAACATTTACATAATTTACGCTTCCGCCCTTTTCAAAGTTTACCGCAATTACATAAGCTGTCGTCTGCGGAGGCAGGCTTTTTGTCATTACCTGTGAATATTCAACCTGAATTTTGTCATTCGCCTTAATGTCGTTCAATGAAATTGCAGACATTGTTTCACTGTCGATTAATATGGTATCATCACTGATATTCAGCTGAATCTCCATATCCGCTTCACATAATATGTAGTTGTCACCTATTTCCTTAACCGTCATTACGCTGTTCACCGGAGCACTAACGCTCTCAACCGGCATTATAGTCACATCGTTGTTAATTACTGCGTTATCCGCAAATACAACCGTTCCTGTCAGCATTGCTGCCGCAATCAATACACTTATTACCTTTTTCATCATTTTAATCTTCCTTTCAAAATTTATTTTTCAGAGCCTCTTTATTGCCCCTTCTATATATAAAACAATCCAACATTCCCAAACGTTGCACTTTTTATAAAATTTTTTTTAAATTGTAAAAAGAGCCGCTCAGCAGCTCTTTTTCAATATTTCCGTTTCTGTTTCGGTAAGCTCTCTGTATTCTCCCGTTTTCAGGTTCTCATCAAGTTTTAAGTCACCCATTGACACACGTTTTAAATACATCACATTTTTGCCGACACGCTCACACATTCGTTTTACCTGATGAAATTTTCCTTCGGCAATACTGATATACACTTCTTTTTTATTTTCGCATATCTCCAAAACAGCGCTCTTTGCCGTAAAGTCCTTAAATTCCATTCCGTCCGCAAACGCTTGTATATCGCTTTCATCAGCGTCTTTGTCAAGAATCGCAAAGTATTTTTTATATACGTTTTTCTTGGGAGATGTCAAAGCATGATTAAGCTTGCCGTCATTTGTCAGTATCAGCAGACCTTCGGTATCAATATCAAGCCTGCCGACAGGCGCCGGAGCAAAACGACTGTACTCGCTGCTGAGAATATCCGTTACAACAGGGTAATTTCTATCCTCTGTTGCACTTATGTATCCCTGCGGCTTGTTCATCATTATATACACAAATTCACGGTACACCGCTGTTTTGCCGTCAACCTCAACTTTAATTTTGCTGTCAACCGATATTCCCGCATCTTTTACAAGCTCTCCGCCGACGCTTACCCGACCGCTTTTTATAAGAGCCTTTACCTCTTTTCTTGTACCAAACCCGCAATCGGATAAATATTTTTCAAGTCTCATTATTTAATTTCTATCGGGGTTGTATTAATGTAATAATCCTCCGGAGTTATCATCTTTGTTTTTGAATCCTTGCTCAAAACAAAGGTTGTATCATAACCCAAACGAGTATTATATCTTGTTGAAAGTGAAACCGTTCCGCAATCATCTGCAAGTGCTGTAAATGTTATTTTATAGAATGCCCCGTCACTCTTTAAGCAAGCGTCCTCATCTACCGTTACATTTACTACTTTTAACTCGTCTTCCTCAAAATCCGCATTCATTGCGCCTATGCCCGATATATCCTTATCATTATTACACATAGTCGCACCCGCAAGCTCAAGCTTTGTTTTATCGTATATCAAGCCGACAGTTGCGCCTGTAATTGCCTGTCCCTCATCGGCAGTCTCTTTTTCAAAGCCCGAAATATTTACAAATACATTTACTGTGTCGCCCGCTTTAATCCCCTGCTTATCTGCTGTCAGATAAATTTCCGCATTGCTTTCGGAGGTCGGAGCGGTTTTGTCCGTAGTCACGTATGCGGTCTTTGTTTCATCGTCCCACTCAGTCTGATATTTAAAAGCGTCATTTATTGCTCTTAACGGTATCATTGTTCTGTCGTTTACAATCTTTGCGGGAACATCAAGCTTAAAGCTTTCAACGTCCATCGAAATCAAATCTTCTTTGATTTTACCCACCTTAAGAGTATCGGAATCAATTATAAAATCAGCAATTTTCCAAGAGTCATGGCTCTGAATCTGTACTTTTTTTGTTTGAGGATACCAGCCTACTCTCGCACCGGTTGCCTCCATAACTCCTCTTGCCGGAATAAGTATTCTGTCATTTTCGATTATCGGCTGCTGGTCTGTAAACATAATTTTGCAGCCGTCAACATACACCTCGGGAACAACCTCTGCAAAAGCCGATGCAGCGGCAAAAATACTCGCAGCGCCCAAAACCGCACATATGATTTTTTTATTCATGTAAATTCCTCCTAAATATAATATTTTATTATTATAATTATATCAGAATGTAAATATTTTGTCAAGTTTTTTTACCCGTATGGCAAATACGCAAATACTTTTATTAAAAATTTAATTTTATATTGTATTTTATGAGATAGTATGATATAATGATATGGAGTAAGTCAGACGGCTGCGCCCTAACGGGTGAGGAAAGTCCGGGCTCCATAGAGCAAGGATGCCGGCTAACGGCCGGTGAAGGCGACTTCAAGGACAGTGCAACAGAAAAGAAACGCCGCATAAGCGGTAAGTGTGGAAATGTGAGGTAAGAGCTCACAGGGATGATGGTAACTGAATTCCCGTGTAAACCCCATTCGGAGCAACTTTGAGAACATTTGTCTGCTCGGCAGTTCTCTTATAAGGCTGGAATCCGACGGTAACGCCGGAGCAAGATAGATAGCCGTCAAATACAGAACCCGGCTTATAGATTTGCTCATTTAAAAAACGGCTCAAACAATTTGAGCCGTTTTTTTATTTGTTATAATATTTTCAGATTAGTTCTGAGCAACCCAGTCATCCAATGTTGACTGAACAATTGCTGAATTTGCAC
>CAKSGG010000042.1 GCA_934454215.1 uncultured Clostridia bacterium | reverse complement strand
CCCCTATGGTTTTATTTTCATTATACCATAGGAGGCTCTTTTTTTCTATTGTCCGTTTTTACTGGTTCTGTTCATTTTGTAAACCTCTTTTTGTAAGAAAATTCGGACAGTATTGTGTTTTTTGTTTTACCGAATGAATATGTTCATTATTCCTGCAAGAACAGCCGAAATCAATGCCATTCCGACAGTGCCGAAAATCCACTTGATACACTTATCATGCGTTGTAATATAAGGTTTCAAATCCTCCGTGCCGGAAATTGTCCACGCAGATGTATGTATAACCCATCATTCGTCAACAGCGAAACGGTCGATGAGGTTCATAACGGACAAAATCGCAAACAACTGCCCAAAACCCGCAGAAAATCCGTTTGCGCCGTTAATTGCATATACACAGACCAACACATAGGCGATATATCCAGGAATGCAGAGAGCCTTGAAAAGAATGCGGTTGCGTTTAATTCTTTCGGGTGTTATTTTTCCAAGGGCAATACACCGTTCCTGTACGTCTTTATGATATAAGTACACCAGTTCGACTGCTCCTTTTCTTTTGGCTGCGGCGCAAACAAGTATAAGCAGCAGCCCAAGTATAAGACCTTCAATAATTATTTTTAATATCATTTTATTTATTCCTCCTTGCTGTAAATAAGGCGTAAAATACGAATATAGAACGAGAAAACCGTAATTGATTTTATTACTTGCGGCAGTTTATAAATCACTTTGCGTTTGACTTCTTTATACACTCTGCATATGTCAGGGGAAATGACGCTTTCAAAACAGTGCTTTTTTTCACAATCCAGCCGTTTTGAGCGAGAAAATTAAGATATTCTTTACTCGTCCATTTGCTATACAGCGGAAATCCCGCAAGTTTCATAAAAAATACCCGAATTTTACCTGATACGGAGTTATTTGTGTGTGTAAATGTCGGTGCAATAAAAATACCTGTATCCTTTAAAACACGCCGTATTTCACATAATGCTTTTTCGGGGGCAGGTACGACGTGCAGTGCATTTGAGACGATTACAACATCAAATGATGCGTCAGCATAAGGTAAATTAAACATATCCTGTACCGAAAAATGCAGTTTGTCAGATGAGCTGTCCTTTTGAGCCTCTTTAATCATTTCATGCGATGCATCGGTTGCGTCAATCATTTTTGCCTGACGGACAATATTTTTTGAAATCAATCCCGTACCGGTTGCAAGTTCCAAAACTGTTTTATTCTTTGCGATGGGGCGAATCAAAGTGTATAATTCTTCATATGCTTTTTTATCTTTATTCATAAACCAATCATAAAGTTTTGCGTTTCTGTTCCAAAAATTTTTCATTAATATCTCCCTTTGAGGTTAGAACAAGCTAACCGATGTATTTTAAAAAAGCCGCTTTCCGCAGATATATTTTAATACTATTCTATTATACCACAAAGTATCATATTTTTCAATAGGACAGGCATAATTTTCGTTAATCGTAGCTCAGTGGCAATGTTCATAAAATAAACGGGGGCTGTTAAAAATAAAAAGAATTTCGGTTTGTCAGTGTGATGATTAATTTTATTAAAGGGAATATATATAATTTATACCCGAAAATCCAATAATGGGGCTGCTGCGTGAACACAACAACCCCATAAAAAACGCATTAATAAACTACTGCATCATCAGCGGTAAAGCCGCCGAGTGAATTTTCTTTTACCTGTATACAGACATAAGAAATTTCCGAATCATTTGCGGCAAAGAACTGACGCTTTGCGGCGGGGGCAATCCTTAGCCAATCACCTTCGGTAAGCTCAATATCTTCACCGTCAATTACGGCTTTGCCTTTGCCTGACAGTATTCCATAAATTTCTTCATTGTTTTTGTGAGAATGAATAAACGGGACGCTTGCGCCTGCCGGAAGCTGATTGACGCTGACTTCGGCACCTGTCAAAGATAGTTTCTCGTGCAGCTCTGTTCTTCCGTCGTTTCCTATAGTTGTTTTAGCATAATTTTTCATGATATATACCTCCTAAAAATTTTAACAGCTTTTGCTTGATTATAGTTTACCACTTTATACATATAAAAACAAGTACGCACTTTTTTATAACTATATACAATTTTTAAATTGTGTGATATAATATCTATGAAAAATGCTGACGGGGAGGTGATAGAAATGAAAACAAAGGACGAGTTGCCCGCTTGCCCTGTGGCAACAGCGGTAGCGTTAATCGGAGGGAAATGGAAGCTTCTTATTCTTCGCAATCTGAAGTCACGTCCATGGAGATTTAATGAACTGCAAAGAGATTTGGAGGGAATATCTCAAAAAGTGCTGACCGACAGCTTGCGGCAGATGATTGATGACGGGCTTGCTTATCGGCATGATTATCGTGAAATGCCTCCGAGGGTAGAATACGGGCTGACGGATTTGGGGCGTGAAATGCTGCCGATTATTGACGCACTTGCCGATTTTGGAAATTATTATAAATCAGTTGTTAAAAGGTGATAAAAAGACAATCCGCATGATATGAGCCGCCATATATGGGTTACTTCACGGGGATTGTCTTTTTCGGTTAAATTGTTAAACTAATGTCAAATCCTCGAATATTGCGTTATGAATATCTTCTCGCATTTTTTTAATAATGCCGTAATCATAACCTTTAAAGTTATTTTTCATATTTAAAAACCTTGTTGCGTTTGTAAGCATAATAACATACATATTTTTTTCACGGTTAAAAAACATAGACGCACCGGTGTGACCGCAATGCCCGAAACTGCTGACAGGGAAAAGCTTTCCTGTCTGATGATATTTTTCATCGACATAAAGCCAGCCGAGCCCCCTCGCCTCTCCTATGTTTGACAGATGATTTTTCTCCGCCGTGTTAAAAGCGTTTTCTGAGTATAATGTTTTGCTTTTGCTCATAACCGCATTTGCAAATTTTTTGAGGTCATTGATTGTGAAGAATTGTCCGCCTGAACCTACGCTTGTTTTCAAAATACGTACATTCTCATCATCCCATGGATGCTCCAAGCCGTCCAAGTTTTCGGTTCTGTAGCAAACAGCCGCATTCGGTTCATCTATAGCAATGTTAAATTTACTTCTTGTATACCCGAGAGGCTTTTTTATTTTTTCATTAAAAATATCCTCAAGCGGAAGCTTATAAATCTTCTCTAAAATATATCCGAGAATAATCATTCCGTTACAGGAATAGGTATAGCAAGTCCCGGGAGCATATGCTAACGGACAACCGAGAATAAAGTCCGTAACCGCATCTTTCCCTTTGTCAGCGGCATCTTTCGGAATTTCATATCTGATAATACCTGATGAATGTGTAAGTAACTGTTCGATTGTTATATTTCTTTTTTCACACGGTACATTATCAAAAAACTTTTGCAATGTATCGTCAAGAGACAGTTTTTTTTCATCTATGGCTTTTAAAATCAGCGTTGAGGTTACAAGCACCTTATAGTTATTGAATATATAAACAATCATTTCCGCGATTCATTTATTGACATCGGCAAGCTTGCGGATATGAGCGGGTGTTCGTCTGAATACTTTCGTCATAAATTCAAGAGTATATACGGGATTTCTCCGTTGCAGTATATAAACAGGCTGAAACTGAAATATATAAAAAGCATGATTTGCGAAAACAGATATTCATTGACATATATATCTGAAAAGGCGGGATTTTCGGATTTGAATTATTTTTCAAGATTTTTCAAAAAGCACATGGGTATGTCGCCGACTGAATATATGCGGCTTTACAGCCATATATCTTGACATATTTACACTGTTGTTATATAATTAATATCGGAAAGGTGTATACGTATGAATTTGAGTGAAATAAAAAAATATTTAAAGACAGATGTTATAGGTAAAAATTTAATATGCTTGGACGAAACAGATTCGACAAACAGCGACTGTAAAAGAAACTGCGATGCGGAAGAGGGAACGGTTTTTACGGCGGAGCTGCAAACGGCAGGACGGGGGAGAAGAGGACATATTTGGCTGTCGCCGAAAAGCAGCGGATTATGGTTTTCAATTCTGCTGAAGCCGAATGTTCCGCTCGAAAAAGTGTCGCAGATTACTCTTATTGCAGGCTTGGCGGTGTGCCGTGTTATCGGCGGAAAAATAAAATATCCCAATGATATTGTAATCGGAACAAAAAAAGTCTGCGGGATTTTAACGGAGCTTGTATGCGGAAACAATGTCGTGTGCGGAATCGGTATAAATGTTAATAATGACAGCTTTGAAGATGAAATCAGTAAACGTGCAACATCTCTTAAAACAGAGAATGGAATTGAGTATAACCGTGAAAAGCTTCTTGCCGAAATATTGAATGAATTTGAAAAGCTGTACCATGAATTTTTAAAAAACGGCTTGCACATGATTATTGATGAGTATAAAAAAAGATGTGTTACATGGAAAAGCGAAGTAACTGTTTCTTATGAAAGCAAGTCTGTCAGAGGCGTGTGCAGTGATATAACTGCCGACGGTAATATTGTTGTGGATACGGCTGACGGAAGAATAGTTGTAAATTCGGGCGAGGTTTCCGTGCGCGGAATTTACGGTTATGTATAATAATTTATGTAGTAGGTGAAAATTATGAAAAAGTTTTTATGTATGATTTTGGCAGCTTTAATCACAATGCAGGCGGCGGCTTTTGCGATGACAACGAATGATTTTGACAATGGCATGAAAAAAGGTATAAATTATTTTAATAATGGAATGTATGTTGAAGCAAAAGATGAGTTTCAATGGTTTTGTGATGCGAATTGGGGAAAAATGAATACGGGTCAGCAGGAATATGCGTTGAAATATCTTGACGGAACAAAAGAAAAATGCAAGCAGTCTCAAAATAAAGGGAAAATATCAACATCTGAATTTGATAAGGGAATGGCGAATGGAATTGAATATTTCGGCAAGAAGATGTATTATGAGGCGAGAGATGAGTTTACATGGTTTAAAAATGCAAATTATCAAAGAATGAATGACGGGCAAAAGGGATATTTGGATAACTATATTAACGGAACGGACAAAAGAATTAAAAGCTTGGAAGAAAATAATACGGCGGAAACAATACTTAGAAAGTATGCAAAGCAGAATTTACATAAAATTTACGATGCTGACAAAAATCAGACATTTTATAATTTAAGATATTTAATAGCCGATATGACCGGAGACGGAATAAACGATATAGCTGCCGCAAATGTCATTGACGGAGTTATCTCATATTTACAGATATATTCTTATGAAAACGGATATGTAAAATTGGTTTGCAGATATTATTCTATGGGAGGCGGAGCCGAGGTTTATCTTACAAGGTATAACGGACAGCCTAAACTGAGTATACATGGTACGGCTGCGAGATACAGAAACTGCAAATGGATTTGGGGGTATAAATCGGGAAATGCGATATGTGAATTTTATATGGACCAAAAAACCGATTCCGAATATAATTTGATAAACGAGTACAGAGCCATTAAGGAATATAATTTGAATAATGGCGAGTATTCGGAAATGAGTACGGTGAGCGGTGATGAATATAATAAATTTGCAAATGAACTTGAGAAGAATAAACTGACGCCGAATGACTTGATTTCGTATGATGATTTATGATAGTGGAATACTTGAAACGGAGGGATAAAAAGTGAGAAATTTAGTTATATATGTACATGGCAAAGGCGGTTCGGCGGAAGAGGCCGAGCATTACAAGGCTCTTTTTCCGAAAAGCGAAGTAATCGGCTTTAATTACAAATCAAAAGCCCCGTGGGAGGCAAAGGAGGAGTTCCCGCAGTTTTTTGCCGACTGCCGTAAGCGCTGCAATTCGATTGTTTTAATTGCAAACAGTATCGGTGCGTTCTTTTCATTGTCCTCATTGAATGAAAAATTTGTTGATAATGCGTATTTTATTTCGCCTGTTGTGGATATGGAAAGACTGATATGCGATATGATGATGTGGGCGAATGTTACCGAAAATGAGCTTGAAGAAAAGTCGGAAATCAGTACAAGCTTCGGCGAAACGCTGTCATGGCACTATCTTTGCTATGTGCGCCGAAATCCGATTAAATGGAGTGTTCCGACGCATATTTTATACGGTGAAAATGATAATTTGACGTCAATAGAAACTATATTAGCATTTGCAAAAAGCTGTAATGCTGATTTGACGGTAATGAAAAATGGGGAACATTGGTTTCATACGGACGAACAAATGAGATTTCTGGACGAGTGGATTGCAAGGAAAATATAATTTTTATAATAATTTCCTGTTTTTGTATATATTCATGGTCGTTTTCATTAAATTCCTTTACGTAGTCTTTAAATTCCATTTTCTCCTCCTAAAAAAGATTGCGCCTGCCCTGCCAGACCTATAAATACCAAAGCTCCGTGTCTTCCGTTATACCAAAGCATCCATTTGTTTTCTTCTTCGTTCCAAATGACCGTTGGTTTATAGCAGGTGCCACCGTCCCAACTGTCTTTATCGAGCTCGGCAAGTGGATTGTTTTTTGAACGTTCCCATTTTGTAATCCGGGGGACAGTGTTATTTTCGGTTCGCACCAATTTATACCGTTATTACTGACTTATAAAAAAATGATAAGATAGAATGTGAATTGTCAGCAATTCACAGTTCATAACGGACAGAATATAAAAAACAAAAACCGCTTAAATATAGCATTTAAGCGGTTTTTTATGGAGCTAACGAGCGGAGTCGAACCGCCGACCTCTTCATTACCAATGAAGTGCTCTGCCTACTGAGCTACGTCAGCAAGCCAACAGATTAATTATACTATACAATTGTTCTGTTGTCAAGTGTTTTTTGCTGAAATTATACATAATTATCAAAAATTATTTATTCATAAGATAATTGATTTCATGTGATGTTAAGTGTCTCCACCTGCCGAGCGGAAGATTACCCAGTTCAACAGTGCCTATTTTTGTGCGCTGCAATGCAGTTACTTTTGAGCCGACAGCTTCAAACATTTTCCGAACCTGCCTGTTACGTCCTTCGTGGATTGTTATTTCAACATATACATATCCGTCAGCGGCGTCAATTACGGAAACTTCGGCGGGGGAGGTTGTATAATCATCTATTTTAACTCCTCGGCGCAGACGGTTAAGGCCGTTGATAGAAACGCCGCCCTTTATCTTTGCAATATATGTTTTGTCGGTGTTGAATTTCGGATGCGTCACCCTATAAGTAAAATCGCCGTCATTTGTCAGCAAAAGCAAGCCTTCCGTATCATAATCAAGCCGCCCCACGGGGAACAGCCTTACATCTTTTAAATCATTCTTAACCAAGTCTATTACCGTCGGACGGTCAAATTGGTCGGATACGGTTGTTACATATCCGACAGGTTTGTTCAGCATAATATAATAATTTTTATTTTTCACTTTCAACTCTATTCCGTCAAGGCTTACTTTATCGGCGCCTATTTCAACCTTTGCACCTTGTTCGGTGAGTATTTTTCCGTTGACGGCAACACGTCCTTCGTCAATCAAGGCTTCGGCGGCTCGGCGTGATGCTGCACCGCTCATTGCAATATATTTCTGAACTCTTACTATTTCTCCCATTGTTAATAAATCTCCCTTGTGCGGCTACATCAGCCATAAATTAAATGCCCGTATGAATGAACTGAAAAAGCTGTTTTTTAATCTGATATTGCTTACTCCGAGAATTTCATCTTCGGATATGATATCAACAGAATCTATTTTTGTATCGCCTATGTATATATCTGCCCAGCCAACCTTTTCGCCTGCATTAATGGGACGGGGAAGATTATTTGAAATATTATTTACTACTTTCAGTTCAACTTTTTTGTCCTTTTGCATAGGAACGGTAAAATCCTCGGCATATAAAAATTTATATGATGTTCCGTCCACCGAAGCTTTTTTGACAACTGCATTTTTTGTAATCGCTTTTTTGGGATAACAGTTATCAAAGGCATAATCAAGCAATTCACGGTGAGACTCCCAGTCGTTGGAATCGTCTATTGTGGCGGCTATAAAAAGCATACCGTCTCTTTCGGCTGCGGAAACAAGAGTTCTTCCTGTCTTTTGAGTATAACCCGTTTTTCCGCCTATGCACCCGTCGTATGTATCAAGAAGCTTGTTATGATTGGAAAAATATAATTCTCCGTCACGGTTAAGAGGGTGCGCTATCATGGTTCTTGTTGCTATGATATTTCTGAAATTCTGATTGCGGAGAGCATATCTCATGATTAAAGACAAATCATATGCCGTTGAGTAATGTCCTTCTCCGTCAAGACCGCTGGGGTTTATAAATTGCGTATCAACCGCACCGATTTTATCCCATGCGTATTTATTCATTAAATCCGCAAAGGCTTCTTTATTGCCCGATATGTATTCGGCTATTGAATATGCGGCATCATTGCCTGAATTAAGCATAAGCCCGAGAATCATATCACGCATATAAATTTGGTCTCCCGGCTCTATGTATGCGGAAGAACCCTCCTGAATTGCAGCATCGTTTGAAACTGTTACAACATCGTCAAGATTACTGTTCTCCAGTGCAACTATTGCCGTCATGATTTTTGTTGTGCTTGCCATTGAGTGGCGTTCGTGAGCATTTTTCTCATATATTATATCACCTGTAACTCCGTTTATTACGCAAGCCTCATATGCGCTGTCGGCTATGGCGTATGATGTGGCGGGAATCAGCAGAAATAAAATTGTTAAAATTGCAGATATTTTGTTTTTCATTGCTGTACCTCTTTGAATATATTTCTATATTTTTATTATATGTTAAAATTTTTAAAATTAATTCTTGACAAATCCAAAAAATACTGGTATAATATATCTTGTTGCTGATATGCGAGGGTGGCGGAATGGCAGACGCGCACGTTTGAGGGGCGTGTGGATTAAACCGTGCCGGTTCAAGTCCGGTTCCTCGCACCAAACGGTATGATTATCATACCGTTTTTTGTTTTCTTTAATTCAAAATTTGTCGAAAGAACAATATTATTTTAACATAAAATCTCAAAAAAATCAAGTTTTTTAAAATTAATATTTCTTTCCGTCTATTTCAATATGACATACACTGCTGCCATCGGTGTTTTTGCTTACTGCTATTTTTTTATCAATGCGCTCTTTCAGCTCGCTTACGTGAGATATTATTCCGACAGTACGATCCCCGAGAGTAAGCTCCGAAAGAATCTCTACAGCTTGGTCAAGCGATTCATCGTCAAGTGCACCGAACCCTTCATCGACGAACATGGATTCAATATGAACTCCGCCCGAGGAATATTGAATAACGTCCGACATTCCAAGTGCAAGCGACAGCGAGGCTTTAAAGCTTTCGCCGCCCGACAGGGAACGTACACTCCTTGTTTTGCCTGTATAATTGTCAATTACATCAAGGTCAAGCCCCGATTTCCCTCTTTTGTCATATGTTTCCGTACGGCGTATAAGTTCGTATCTTCCGCCTGTCATTTTGTAAAACCGCTTATTCGCTTCATTTATTATTTTTTCAAAATATACGCCTTGAATATACTGTTCAAATGCAATTTTTGAACTTCCCTTTAATTCACCGCATACGGTTTTTGATAAAATATTAAGGTCACTGAATTTTGCGCATATTTCCTTATATTCTTTAAGGAGAGTTTCAAGTTCTTTTAAAATTTTTCTGTTGTTTTTTAATCTGTTTGTACAATCGTTCTGTGATTTTTGTACTGATTTCATTTCTTTTTCGTATTCATAGAGCCGTGTTTCGTGTTCGGAAATAAGCTGTCTTAATGCTGATTTGATTTGCGACAGCTTTAAAGATATATTATTCAGATTTTCACGGGCTTTTTCGTATGTCTCGAAGGTCAGATGACGGCGAATTTCGGAAAGCCTTGTTTCCTCCGATTTTATTTTTAACTCAATATCCGATTCTTTGAGTTTTTCAATTGAGACTTTAAGATTTTCTGCCTGCTTTTCATCTGCCTTTTGTTTGTTAATGGCTGTCATGCAGTCGGATATGCTTTTTTCGGCAAGCTTAATTTCATTTTGCAGCTTTACAGTTTCCTCTGCAATATCGGCTTTTTTGCTTTTCAATGACTGTTCGGCGTGTATAACATCGGAAGTATCGGTTAATGTAAGTATTTCTTTTTTGTATAATTCAAGAGCTTGGAACAGTTCTGCCGATGTCTTGCTTATATTGTTTTTTTCGTTTTCGAGCTTTTTTGCCTGTTCTTTTAATGCTTTAATTTCTTTTTCCGACGGTGCATTTTCCGCAAGTGCTGCGGGGGAAGGGTGTGAGCATGAACCGCATACGGGGCACGGTTTATTATCTTCAAGATGAGACGCTATAATTCCCGCCTGCTCCCGCAAAAACATATCTTCAGCGTCAATGACGGAAATGCTTGCGTCTTTAAAAGCTTTTTCTGCTGTAATATATGCCGCCTGTTCAGCTTTCAATTTTTTGTCGGTGTTATGATAAAGCGTAATTTTTTCTGATATTTTATTGATATTGTCAAGCTCGGATTTAAGAGCCTGAGATTTATTCAAAAGCTTTTCACGATTCAGTTTTTCGTCCGACAAACGCTTTAAATGTTCCCCGCTGTTTTGACTTTGCAGCTCGGATAGCTGTGAGAGCAGTTCTTCAAGCTTGATTTTATAAGTTTCACGTTCTTTGTTAAGCTCCGCAAGTCTGCGTTCTGAGGCGGATATAAGCTTGTATTCGTCAATTTCCTTATTAAGCTGTTTTTGTGCCGAAACCATTTCACCGCATATGTCGCCTTTTTTGGCGCTTGTTTCGAGCATTTTTAAAGTATCGCTGTCTGCTGCGGCTGTCGGGTCTGCGTCAATAAGCGAAAATTTATCTTTCAGAACGGCAAGCTGACTGCGTTCTTTGTCGGTTTTTCGCTTAAAGTTTTGCAGCTCCTTTTGCAGTGATTCGTTCAGCTCCTTATCCGAATTGATTACAAGGGTGAGATTTTGAGGAAATTCATCGGCACAGCCTATACTTGACGGCGGTTCTGCATTTTCGGCTCTTGCACAGGTGTTTATTATGCTGTATTCGAGCAATTCTTTTTTGTCTTTTATTTCCTTAAGCGCATTTTTCAGCTTGTCTCTGAAATTAAAGTAAAAATCCGTATTGAATATTTTTCTGAATATTTTTCCTCTTTCGTCGGTGTCGGCAAGAAGTAGCTTTAAGAAATCCCCCTGTGCAATCATGGCTATCTGTGTAAACTGATTTTTGTCAATACCCAGAATATCCGTTATTTCCTTTGTTACCTCTTTTACTCCCGAAATTACTCTGCCGTCGGGCATTTCCATGTATGCGGAGGCTGAAATCGGGCTTTTGCGGTTCTGTTTTTTATATGACGGAGTTCGTTCTATTTTATATATTTTTCCTCCGTATGTAAATTCAAATTTTACAAAGGTGGGCATATCGTCAGCGGCGAAATCACTGCGCAGCATTGAAACATCGCGCACACTCCCGCTTACTTCACCGTACAGCGCAAAGGTTATCGCATCAAAAATAGTGGTTTTTCCCGCCCCTGTATCTCCCGTTATTATATAAAGACCGTTCAGCAGAGAAAAATCAATTTCCGTTTCACTGCCATATGAGCCGAATGCGCTCATAGTTAATTTTAAAGGTTTCATGTTTTATTCCTTTTCCTCTATAAGATTCTTTATTATTGCTTCCTGCGTTGATGTCATTGAATACCCGTTTTGCTTTTTGAAAAAATCGCCGAACAGTTCAAAAGGAGTTTTGCTTTCAATATCTGAAACGGTTATATCTGAATAATCGCCTTTTTGATGATTGTTCATAAATTCGATTTCCATAACGTTTGGGTAAATTTTTCTTAATTTTCCGATTGCGTCCGTTACCTCGTCCGAATCCGTAAGAGTCACATATACGAAATCATCGGTGTTTACGGTTTCGTAAACATCGGGTGATATTAAGTTATTAAGTTCTCCCTTTATTTTACGCATATCACGGAGCGGAACAAGCGGTATTTTTTCGATGCTAATACCGTTATCCGTATCAATTATAAGCGCACATTTTTCGTAATCAGCCTCAGCAAGCGAATATTTGAGCGGTGAGCCTGCATATACCGCATTATCAGATACCCTGTGCGGTTCATGCAGATGACCGAGTGCGATATAATCGAATTGCTTAAAAATTGAAATATCCGTATTTATAACCGTTCCGACCTCCTGTTCGTCAGCTTGCC
Organism: uncultured Clostridia bacterium; assembly: GCA_934454215.1. Classification (GTDB taxonomy): domain Bacteria; phylum Bacillota; class Clostridia; order UBA1381; family UBA1381; genus Ornithomonoglobus_A. The sequence continues at coordinate 11,220 of CAKSGG010000042.1, read as the reverse complement.
CGTTTACCGCAAATTGGTGCGTGACAAGTACGGATTTTCCGTGCTTTTTAAAATTATGAAGTATAAGTTTCATCATTTCATCGCAGGTATTGAAATTTTCATCGGGAAAAAATCTTCGTACTGTCTGAGGTCGTACAAACGGGAGCAAATAAAAATCGACATCTTTTACAGTGACGCATTTTAATGAGCCGTCAAATATGCTGTAAATATATATGTTGTTGTTTTCCAATATTCTTCCGGCAAACGAAAGGCGCTCGGGCGAGTCATGATTGCCGCTTATTATCATTATCGGAATATTGAATTTTGAAAGAGAAGTCAAAAAGTCATCAAACAGCTCTGTTGCCTCTGCCGACGGTGCTTGCTTGTCATAAATATCACCTGCAATCACAGCGGCGTCAACGGGATTTTGTTTTAAAATCCCGTTGATTTGATTAAATATATATTTTTGGTCGTCAATAAGGTTTACGCCGTTCAGCCTTTTGCCGATATGAAGGTCGGCAAGGTGGAGAAATTTCAAAATATCATCTCCTTATCTTGAGGCTGTTTTGTTTATAATTGCAGCTTTAACGGTATTTTTCATAAGCATTGCAATTGTCATCGGACCTACGCCGCCGGGAACGGGCGTTATTGCCGATGCAATTTTTTCGGCTGTCTCAAATTCAACGTCACCGCAGAGCTTTTTGTTTTCAAGCCTGTTTATTCCGACATCAATAACGACAGCGCCTTCTTTAATCATGTCGCCGGTAATGAAGTTGGGTATACCGACCGCCGCAACAAGAATATCTGCTTTTTTTGTATGTTCTTTAAGATTTTTTGTTCTTGAATGACATATTGTTACCGTTCCGTTTTGGTGCAGCAAAAGCATTGCCTGCGGCTTGCCGACAATATTGCTTCTTCCGACAACAACACATTCCTTGCCGTTTACGTCAATGCCCGATTCCTTTATCAGCTCCATAACGCCTGCCGGAGTACACGGAACAAAATCAAAGTCACCAACCATAATTTTACCTACATTGATGGGGTGGAATGCGTCAACGTCCTTTTTGGGGTCGATAGCGTTAATTATTGTTTTCTCGTCAATATGCTTTGGAACGGGGAGCTGAACCAATATTCCCGAAATATCGTTTCTGCCGTTCAGCTCATCAATTAATTTTAACAGCTCCTCCTGCGATGTTTCAGCGGATAATGCGTATTCCTCTGAGTATATTCCGCATTCGGCACAGGCTTTCTTTTTATTGTTTACATATACTCGGCTTGCGGGGTCATCTCCCACGATGATTACCGCCAGCCCGGGAGTTATTCCCTGTGCCTTTAGATTTTTTGTTTCTGTTTTCAGCTCGGCTTTTATTCTTGCCGAAACTTCCTTGCCCATTAATAGCTTTGCCATTTTTATTCCTCCTGTTATTTTCGTTTAATATATTTCCCTGCGGCGGACGTATCAGACACCGCTGCTGATAGCCTATTAAATCTGTTCTGCCTGCTTTTACGAGAGCCTCATAAACAAGCTTGTAGTTATCGGGATTTCTGAATTGCAGCAATGCTCTTTGCATTGCCTTTTCTTTAGGCGCTTTCGGAACATAGACCTTTTGCATTGTAATCGGGTTAATGCCTGTATAAAACATACAGGTCGAAAGCGTACCGGGGGTAGGGTAGAAGTCCTGAACCTGCTGTGGGTTTATGTTATGCTCTTTCAGATATACCGCAAGATTTATTGCGTCGTGCAGTGTACTGCCGGGGTGGCTTGACATCAGATACGGAACAAGATATTGTTTTTTGCCGATTTTTTCGTTTATTTTGTAGAATTTATCCGCAAATCTGTTATATACGCTGTTTTCGGGCTTGCCCATGTATTTTAAAACATTGTCGCTTATATGCTCGGGCGCAACCTTTAACTGACCGCTTACGTGGTATTTGCATAATTCATAGAAGAAAGTATCGTCTTTGTCGTTTATCAGATAATCAAAGCGTATTCCCGAGCGTATAAATACTTTTTTCACACCGTCAAGAGAGCGCAGTTTGCGCAGTAAATTCAAATATTTTGTGTGATTGATTTCCATGTTTTTGCACGGTTCGGGAAACAGGCATTGCCTGTCCTTGCATGCTCCCGTTTTAAGCTGTTTTTTGCAGGCAGGCCCTCTGAAATTTGCGGTAGGCCCTCCGACGTCATGAATATATCCTTTGAAATCGGGGTCTTTTATCATTTCCTTTGCCTCTGCAATCAGAGATTCATCACTGCGTGAAGTAACAATTCTGCCCTGATGAAATGCCAATGCGCAGAAATTACAGCTTCCGAAACAACCTCTGTTTGCGGCAAGCGAGAATTTGACTTCTTTTATTGCGTCTATTCCGCCGTCCTTTTCATACATTGGATGATAATTTTTCATGTAGGGGAGGGAATAGACAGCATCAAGCTCTTCTGTTGACAGCGGCGGCATAGGCTTATTCTGAATAAGATACCTGTCGCCGTGCTTTTGTACGATTGCTTTTCCGATAAACGGATTTTGCTCATAATATTGGATTCGGCATGAGTCCGCATATGCTGTTTTGCTTTCGGCACATTCTTCATATGATGGGATTTCTACATAATCGGAATCGGGTAAATCATGCGACAAATAGCATGTTCCGTTAATGTCTGTAATGCTTTTTGCGCCGTATCCGTCATTGAGCCTGTCCGCAATAGCCGCAATCTGGTTTTCGCCCATGCCGTATATCAGAATATCGGCTTTTGAATCAAGCAGAATCGAGCGCCGTACTTTATCGTCCCAATAATCATAATGGGCAAAACGCCGCAGACTTGCCTCAACCCCGCCTATTATAACGGGTACATTTTTAAATAACTGCTTTGCCTTGCTGCAATATACTATTGTTGCCCTGTCGGGGCGCATACCGGCTTTGTTTCCGGGGGCATAGCAATCGTCGCTTCTGCGTTTTTTGGAAGCGGTATAGTGATTTACCATGCTGTCAATATTTCCTGCAGCTACAAGAACGCCGAGGCGGGGAGCACCCATTTTCAGAAAATCGTCATTCCTGTGCCAGTCGGGCAGAGCAACAATTCCGACTTTATAGCCTCTGCTTTCAAGAACTCTTGATATTATGGCGTGTCCGAAGCTGGGGTGGTCAACGTATGCGTCGCCGACAATATACAGAAAATCAAGCTGTTCCCAGCCCCGTTTATCCATGTCCTCTCTGCATACGGGTAAAAAATCATTCTTCATAGTCATTATCGTTTATAACATTCATATCGGCGTGGCTTATAAGCACATCTCTGGGCTTTGAACCGTTAGCGCCCGATATAATTCCTCTTGCCTCCATTTGGTCAATGATTCGTCCTGCTCTTGAATAGCCGACGCCCAAACGTCTCTGAACCATTGAGGTCGATATTTTACCGAGTTCTACCGCAAGTGAAATTGCGTCGGGAAGAAGTGCGTCGCCGTCCTCGTCCGTATCGGGCGTTACGCCGTTTTCGCCTGTTGCACAGCGCTCTATATGCTCTGCCAAATCCTCACTGTAGTGATTGGGCTCGGTATTTTCTTTTATAAATTCAAGTATCCTTTCAATTTCCGCGTCAGATACAAATGCGCCCTGAACACGTGTTGTTTCTCTTGCCCCCATGGGGTAATAAAGCATATCGCCCATTCCGAGAAGCTTTTCCGCACCGCCCTTATCGAGAATGGTACGGCTGTCTACCTGCGACGATACCGCAAACGCTATTCTTGACGGTATATTAGCCTTAATAAGTCCTGTGATAACGTCAACCGACGGACGCTGTGTTGCGATTATAAGATGAATACCTGCGGCTCTTGCAAGCTGTGCAAGACGGCATATATAGTCCTCAACCTCTTTTGCGGCAACCATCATCAAATCCGCAAGCTCGTCTATGATGATTACAAGCTGAGGAACCTTGTCTTCGCCTCGGCTTTCCATAAGCTCGTTATATGATTCAAGCTTTCTTACGCCCGTTTCCTTGAATAATTCATATCTGCGCATCATTTCCGCAACAGCCCAGTTCAATGCGCCTGCGGCTTTTTTAGCCTCCGTTACGACGGGCACAAGCAAATGAGGGATTCCGTTATATACGCCCAGCTCGACCACCTTCGGGTCAACCATTATAAGCTTAACTTCCTCGGGTGAGGCTTTATATAAAAGGCTCATGATAATTGTATTTATACATACCGATTTACCGCTTCCCGTAGCGCCTGCGATAAGCACGTGAGGCATTTTTGCAATGTCGCCGATAACGACGTTTCCTCCGATGTCTTTTCCGAGAGCGACGGTAAGCTTTGATTTTGCTTTTTTAAATTTATCCGATTCGAGCATTTCGCGTATCGAAACGGTTGCAACGCTTGTGTTCGGTATTTCTATACCGACTGCCGCCTTGCCCTGAACAGGCGCAACAAGTACGGTTGAAACCGCAAGATTCAGCGCAATATCGTCTGCAAGCCCGACTATTTTGGAAAGCTTGATTCCTGTATCGGGCTGTATTTCAAACCGTGTAACGGTAGGCCCTTGAGTAACCTGTAAAAGCTTTGCCTTAACTCCGAAATCGTCAAGTATATGAATAAGTTTCTCTGCGGTATGGCGCAGCTCCTCGCGTCTGTCACCTGAGATAGCTTTTGGAGGATTGAGCAAATCAAGTGTAGGATATACGTATTCTCTGACAGGCGCCTCCATTGCGTTTGAAAATTCTTCATGATACGTTTGACGTTCTGTTTCCGTTATATTTTTTTCTTTCTTTTTAGCCTCCGGCTCGTCCGTTTCGGGTTCGGGAGTGTTATCCTTGATTTCGGACGGCGGAACAACGTCTGATTTGTCAAAGTTATCCGATTTTTTCTTCGGTTCTTTTTTTGAAACGGGCTTTAAATCGCTGAAAACCTCATCAATTCCGTTGGAATAATCGGAATTTTCGACAGGCTTGTCATCTCTTTTCTTAGGTTCGGGCAGTGCGGTATCCTCGGGCTTTTCAAATTTCAGGGTTTTATTTTTTAAATCCGATGCAAATTCCTTTGCGGTTTCTATTATGCTTATTTTTTCGCCGCTGTCCGAAGAATCGTGTTCTGCATATTTTGTTTTGATTTTGTTATATTTGTTTCTTGCTCCGTCGGCGGTGCGCTGTGTACCGTAGCCCAAAAGCTTAAATATCGGTACACCGATTATAAAGCCTGTCAGAATTATCATTGTTATAATCAGAATTATATAAGCGGCAAGCTTTTGAAACAGCGACACGAGCGCATATGAAACAGCCGTGCCGATTAATCCGCCGCCTATAAAGTCGTTTGCGCCGAGCGAGTAGGCAGTGCTCAAATCTCCGTTGTTATACAGCCCCGACAGAGCGGCGATGTTTATTATTGCCAAAAGCACAAATATCAGCTTTTTCCAAAATTTATTTATATCTTGAAAAATCGTAGCATAAATCATCATTCCCAGACTTGCCGCAGGCAGTAAAAAGCCTGCACGTCCGAACAGCCCGCAGAAAAATGAACGCACGGCAGTGTTGATTATTCCCGCTCCGTCGGTATTTATATACATGAAAATACCGAGAAAAAGTGAAATCAGCAAAGTCGTTATAATATATGGTGTAACGGATTGGTTATCCGACTGTGTCTTTTTTGATTTATTTTTTGTACCGGTCTTTTTTGACGTATTTTTTTTATTTGCCATTACCGCTAAAACCTCTCTTTATATAAAATTACACATAAATTAATTATATCATACATTTCAAATACAGACAATGCTTTAGTAAAAACTGTTATAAAAATTTAATATAACAAGGTCAAAATCGTTTTATTATAAGTCAATATAAAACTTGAAAAACAGTGTTTTGAATGTTATACTACAAGCATAATATTGTTTAGAAAAAGGGGAGTAAAGCCATGATAAAAAAGTTATGTTTGCAGACATGGAGCGTAAGGGATCATATGCAGGATGCAAAATCGGTAAAAGAAAGCTTTGAAAAATTAAAGGCTATGGGTTATGACCAGATTCAGACTGCCGATGAGCGTATTCCGTATCCGGAGTTTGCAAAGCTTGCAAAGGAAGCGGACATTGAAATTGTAGGAACTCACTATAGTTTTGAAAAAATGGAAAATGATATTGAGGGAGCAATCGAAGACCATAAGCTTATGGGTACGACCAATATGGGCGTAGGCGGCTGGGGTTTTCAGACTGAGGCTGATGTTTATGACTTTATAGAAAGAGCAAATAAAATAGCTGACAGAATATCAAAAGAGGGTATGAAGTTTACATATCATAACCATTATCATGAATTTAGAAAATTCGGCGGTAAGACTATAATGGAAATGCTTGCCGAGGGACTTGATAAGGATAAGACGTCATTTGTTCTTGATACATATTGGGTTCAGTATTCGGGCGGCGATTCAATTGAGTGGATAAAAAAGCTTGCGGGCAGAATTGATATTCTTCATTTGAAAGATATGATGGTGGATAAAGACTGCAAGATAGTAAGTACGGAAATCGGTAACGGAAATATGAATTTCAAGGGTATTATTAAAGCGGCAGAGGAAACGGGAGTAAAATACTTCTGTGTTGAGCAGGAGAGCTATGACGGCAGGGATTCGCTTGACTGCGTAAAGGACAGCAGCGAATATCTTCACAAATATTATATGTAAAAAAAAGGGGGCGGTCAGCCCCTCTTTTTTTAATTCACATATACAACAACTTCTTCGTTTTCGGCATCTGCAATAATATTTTTTCCTTCAGTTATACGACCTGTAAGAGACAGCTTTGAAAGCTTATCTTCAAGCTCACGCTGAATTGCGCGCTTTAACGGTCTTGCGCCGTATTTTGCGTCATAGCCTTTATCAAGAATTATTTCCTTTGCTGCGTCGGTAACGGTAAATGATGCACCCTTTTCCGAAATTTTATTTATTATATCCTTCAGAAGAAGGTCGATAATTTTTCTCAATTCATCTTTTTCGAGCGGCTTGAATGTCACTATGTCGTCAATTCGGTTCAAAAATTCGGGCTTGAAGAATTGCTTTAAGCTTTTCTGAACATTATCAGCAAGCTGAACGTTGTAATCAGCGCCGAAGCCCATTGCATTTGACTTAAATTCCGTTCCGGCGTTTGTTGTCATAATAATAATCGTATTTTCAAAATTTACAATTTTACCGTGACTGTCGGCTATACGCCCATCATCGAGTATTTGCAGGAATATATTGAATACTTCGGGATGAGCCTTTTCTATTTCATCAAGAAGTATTACCGAATATGGTTTTCTGCGCACCTTTTCGGTAAGCTGACCGGCGTCGTCATATCCGACATATCCCGGGGGCGAGCCTATAAGCTTCGACACTGCGTGCTTTTCCATGTATTCCGACATATCTATTCTTATGAGTGATTCTTCATTGCCGAACATCACTTCAGCAATTGTTTTGACAAGCTCCGTTTTACCGACTCCCGTAGGTCCTGCAAATATAAAGGAAACAGGCCGTTTGCGGGTGGTTATATCGGCTCTTCCTCTGCGTATAGCCTCGCTTACAAGCTTAACAGCGTTATCCTGACCGATAACTCTTTTGTGTATTCTGTTTTCCAAATCAAGCAGTCTTTCGGATTCGTCCTCGGTTAAGCGGTGTACGGGTATTTTTGTCCAGCCCTCTACAACAGCGGCTATATCGTCAAATTCAATTTCAGCTTTTGACGCCTCCTCTCTTGCTGTTTTTAAATTTTCCTCAACATGATATTTTTCGGTTTTTAGGTTTGCGGCAGCTTCAAAATCGCCTTTTTCTGTAGCCTCGCTGATTTGAGAATCAAATCCATTCAGCTTTTCTTCAAGCAATTTAACCTCATATAAAGCCTTGTTTTTCAGATTAACTCTCGAACCTGCTTCGTCTATAACGTCTATAGCTTTATCGGGAAGAAAACGGTCGGTGATGTAGCGTTCCGACATTTTAACAGCTTCTTCGATAATCTTATCACTTATTTTTACATGATGATATGTTTCGTAATAGTCCTTGATACCCTTGAGAATTTCTATACTTTCATCAATCGACGGTTCATCAATAAGCACAGGCTGGAAACGTCTTTCAAGAGCGCTGTCCTTTTCTATATGCTTTCTGTATTCTGTAAGTGTTGTTGCGCCTATTATCTGAATTTCACCTCTTGCAAGGGCGGGCTTGAGAATATTTGCCGCAGACATTGCACCGTCTGCATCGCCTGCCGCAACGATATTATGAATTTCATCAATAACAAGTATAACGTTGCCATCCTCTTCCGCTTCTTTTAAAAGACTTTTCAGCCTTGCCTCAAATTGACCTCTGAACTGCGTTCCTGCAACAAGAGCGGTAAAGTCAATCAGATAAAGCCTGTAATCAAATAATTTCGGGGGAACCTTGCGTTCAAATATTCTGCACGCCAAGCCTTCGGCAACGGCGGTTTTACCGACGCCGGGTTCGCCGAGAAGTACAGGATTGTTTTTTGAACGGCGGTTTAAAATCTGAATAACACGCTCTATTTCGGTATTTCTGTTTACGACTCTGTCAACCTTGCCCTGTGCTGCTTTTTCCGTTAAGTCGGTGCCGTATGTTTCAAGCATGCTTTTTTTGCGCTTTTTTTTGTTTTTTGTATCATTATTTTTTGTATCGGTTTCACTGTTTCCGCTGCCGTCGCTGCTTTGATTTCTTGCTGACTGCATATTGTTGAACAGCCCTCCGAGCATCCTCTCAAGAGGTGCTGTTGCGGCACCGCCGTCCTCATCGTCCGAATCGTCGGGAGAAAAGCCGAGCATTTTATCAATAGCGTCGCCCATATCATTCATGTCAACGTCGCTCATATTTTCCATAAGCTCTGACATCTGCCCGTTCATTGCGTCAATATCTTCTTCGCTTATGCCGATGTTTTTTATCATATCGTCAAGCGGCTTTATGCCCAGACTTTTTGCGCATTTCAGGCACAGCCCTTCGCTCGTTGTTTTATTTCCCTCTAATTTTGTGACGTAAAAAACGGCGGGGTTTTTACCGCATCTTGCACATAACTCCATATCTTAATTTTGTCCTTTCCATTTCATGTATTATATTATAAGTAATTGAAGCGATTATTATTATCTCAATATATACTTTTTCATTATAACACCTTTCATATTAATTTTAAAGGTCTTTTGATTAAGTTTACAAAAATTTAACTATTCCGTTTACAGTATAATTAAATATCACAAAAAAAGCAGGTTTTGATATGTTAAAATGTATACTTTGTACAATTTTTGAAGTATTAAATATTTTGTTATTGATTTTTTGATGAAATAATAGTAAAATATATAAGGTTAAGATGAAAAAAAGGCAGAACGTAATGTGATTTAGGGGGATTTGATATGCCGAACGATTTTACTTTCTGGACGTTTATAAGCATTATATTGCAGGTGTTTTCGGTTTCGATAGGTCTTTATTATTTTATTGTAGGGCTGTACGGATTTATGCCTGTACAAAACAAACATAAAAAGGTTTCCGATAAGCTTCATAAATTTGCACTTATAATCTCGGCGCATGATGAAGAGGCTGTTATAGGAAATATGGTTGAGTCTCTTAATGCTCTTGACTATGATGACGATTATTATGATATATTCGTTATTGCCGATAACTGTGATGATAAAACCGCACAGCGTGCCCGTGAGGCGGGAGCGATTGTGTATGAGCGTACGGATACTGAAAAAAGGGGAAAGGGCTTTGCTCTTGAATGGTTTTTTGAAAAGCTGTACAAAATGGATAAAAAGTATGATTACATATCAATATTTGACGCAGATAATCTCGTTGATTCCAATTTTCTTAAAGCAATGAATGAAAAAGCAAATCAGGGCTTTAAGGTTGTGCAGGGCTTTTTGGACAGTAAAAACCCGTATGATTCATGGATAAGTGCTTCATATTCTTTTTGCTTTTGGTGCGTGAACAGAATATTTCAGTTATCTCGGTATAAGCTTGGACTTTGCTGTGAGCTTTCGGGGACGGGCTTTATTATTGCGGTTGACACGCTGAAAAAACTTGGCTGGGGAGCAACCTGTCTGACAGAGGACATGGAGTTTACAATGAAGCTGGCGCTTAATGATGAAAAGGTTGCGTTTGCTTATGACGCTAAAATATATGATGAAAAACCGCTTACTCTTGGTCAGTCATGGCGTCAGAGAAAGCGCTGGATGCAGGGGCATTGTGATGTTGCGTCAAGATATTTCTTCCCGCTTATGAAGAAAGGCTTGAAAGAACGCAAATTAAGCTGTATAGACTGTGCAACGTATCTTGTTCAGCCTATAAGAATACTTGCTTTGGGTATTATAACATTTTTCTCATATGCGCAGTCATTCCACCCCGAAGGTAATTTAGGCTTTATCCAGTTGGCATATATATTTGATTCTCCGTGGATATGGAACACAATAACAATATTCCAGTTTCTGTATACACCATTTGTCATATGGTATGAAAGACGTGAATTTAAGCCTATTATGATACCGTATTATTTGGGGTATGTTGTTTATAACTTCACGTGGATTCCGATAGCGGTGTTAGGTATGATAGATAAAAATAAGACGGAATGGTCGCATACAAAGCATACAAGAACAATCAGTATGAAGGACTTGCAGAAATTGAATGGTGCGTCAAAAGTCGAGCAATAAAAGTAAATGAGAGAGTCTGTAAAGACTCTCTTTATTTTTAAAATAATTCAAAAAAAGTATTGACAAATATGGAAAACCATGATATAATATATTATGTTGTTTGCGGATGCGTTATTTCTGTCAGACGATAATTACAGATTATTCTGTTTTGAGGATTAGGCAGTATGCACCTCCTCGGGAAACCTCTCACGTGCAAAAGCTAAGAGGTAAAATTTAATATGCGCCTGTGGCGGAATTGGCAGACGCGCCAGACTTAGGATCTGGTGTCCCCGACGTGAAGGTTCAAGTCCTTTCAGGCGCACCATACCGAGTGTTCTTACAGAACCTGAAAGGTTTTGTATGACACTCGGTTTTTTATTGACTTTTTAACTTGCACAAGCTGCAAAATGAACATCTACGCCCTGTCTTGTATGTACCGAAACATTGTTTTCGGGTAGCTTTTCAAGGTCGGGTATTTCAATATTGCCTATGCAGTTATAATGAATTGTGAGCTGTTGAACGGTTTTACCGTCAATTTTTTCGGACTGGTGCACTTCAATTTTTTCAATCAGTTCGTTTAACATTCTCGGAGTAAGTTTTCTTGCTCTGGTATATTTACGGACAGAAGC
>CAKSGG010000041.1 GCA_934454215.1 uncultured Clostridia bacterium | reverse complement strand
TAGAATATCTTGCCGAAAAGAACATTATAAACGGAACGGGAGATAAGACTTTTTCTCCGAATGAAAACGTAACAAGAGAGCAGTTTGTTAAAATGATAATAAATGCTCTGAACTTTGAAAAGACGGAAAATGACGTTGATTTCAAAGATGTAAGCAAAAATATGTGGTATTATGAGTATATTTGCAGTGCATACAATAACGGAATTATTAACGGAATTGACGATAATAATTTCGGAATCGGAGGCTTTATTACGAGACAGGATTTGGCGGCAATTGTATACAGAGCTGCACAGCGCAGGGGACTCAACGGCACAGGTGCGCAGTTGAGCTGTTCCGATAAGGACAATATAAGAGATTATGCGGCAGAGGCTGTTGCGGAGCTTCAAAGGCTGGGGATAATCAGCGGAATGGGAGATAACAGATTTGAACCTGAAATGTATGCAACAAGAGCACAGGCGGCAAAGATAATATACGGTATTATCATAGCTTTGACCGTTTAGGAGGGGATAAAGTGACAGTAAAGAAAGTTTTTTCGTGCATAACTGCATTTTTAATGATTATCTCGTTTGCAATCTGCTATGCGGAGACTGATAAAAATAATTCGCCTTATGCGGAGGCTGTTGAAATAACAACACAGCTTGGAATATTTATAAATGATAATTTTGAGCCTGAGAAAAATATTACAAGAGCCGAAACCGCCGCAGTTATAACGAGGTTTATGGGTTATAATTACAATGAACTTCCAAAAGGAAATTCGGCATTTTACGATGTGGCGGAAACGCACTGGGCACTTCCGTACATAAATATTTTAAAAGCAAACGGAATAATGAGCGGAGATGAGAACGGATATTTTCTGCCCGATGAAAATGTGACGTTTAATCAGATGACAAAAATACTTATGTCGGCGGCGGGATATTCAATGCTTGCGGAAACAAGCGGAGGTTATCCCGACGGATATAACAAATATGCGCTTGAAAAGGGATTGCTGAAGAATGTTCCGATAACGGGCGATGATTATATAACGCGCGGCGATGCGGCACAGCTTATATACAATGCGTTTGACGTAAAGGTTATTCTTGTAAAGAACACAATCGGAAGTATTACCGATTACACGACGGATGATACAACGATGCTTTCAAAGTATATGAAAATATACAAGTCAAACGGAGTTATAAAGGCAAACTCATATACGAGCGTGTCAAGCGGAACGGTAAACTCAAAGGGAAAAGTTGAACTTAACGGAGAAATGCTCAGTATAGGAAATACCGATGCAGATGAATATTTGGGCTGTAATGTTACCGCATATGTAAAAGACGATGGGGATTTGAAATATATTGCGGCTGTAATTCCGAAAAAGAATGATATACAAAAGATAGACGCAGAGGATTTTGTGAGTTATAAAGATAATTTTATAACATACGAAACGGAAAACGGAAAAACAAAAAGATATAGGGTAACAGATACGCCCGACGTTATTTTTAACGGAGAATATAAAGAAAATCCGCTTGATATTTATTTTGAAATAACGGACGGCGAGATTACTCTTATTGATAACGATACTGACGGAAAATATGATGTAATTAAAATAGAGTACGGAATATCGTATTTATCGGACAGTATCGGAGAACAGGGACTGGTAATTCATGACTTGTACGGTCAGGATTACATAGATTATAAAAATCTCAGCGGTGAACGTGAAATTACAATAAGGCTTGACGGTGCGGTGATTGAACCGTCAAATCTGGAGAAGTATGACGTTTTGGACGTATACCCGTCCGAAATACGAAAAGATGCGTCAACGGGAAGAATTTTTGCTGATATTAAAAATTCGCAGATTATAAATATTGACGCAGTAAGAAAAACGGAGGAAGGGAAAATATCGTCGGCAGATGATGACAGCGTTATAATTAACGGTAACGAATATAAGCTTACGGGCGCTCTTGCGTCTGCAATCAAGGCAGGTAAGACTGCTCCGATTTCCGCCTCATCAGAAGGAGTATTCTGTATTAACTCGTACGGTAAAATTGCAGGCGTTAAAGATTCCGATACGTCTTACGGAGAAAATTATATATTCATCACAAAAGCGTACTGCAATGCGCACGATATAAATGATGAAGAAAGCTTTATGACTTTCAGAGCGTTTAATTTGTCAAGCGGAGACTGGCATACGTATAATTGCGGTAATAAGGTTGTGCTTAACGGAGCGGGAAAATCAAAGGCGGCAGACGTAAACAAGGCGCTGCAATACAATCCCGTAACAGAGGAGCTAACGGCCGCATTTGTTCCGCAGCTTGCCGGAGTAAAATTTAACGGTAACGGTGATATAACATTTATAGATACCGCATATGTGAATGTTTCTTATGAGGATAAAAACGATACATTGTCGCTTGACGCTTCGGGGTCGATGTATTATAAGAATTATACGTTGGATTCACAAATTGTTATTCCGACAAACGGAACGGTTATATTAAAGGTGCCGGTTGAGGGCAGCTTATCCGAAAGAAAAGCAGTAACCTCCGCAGGTGCTGAAAAAGAGTATGATAAATCGTCATATCCGAAATTTTCGGCAGATAAGACATATTGCGTTGACGCATATAATCTGAACGAGGCAATGGCATCAAAGCTGATAATTTATTATGAATCGCAAAGTAAATCTGATACTGCGGTCGGGTATTATACTCAGTTTATTATGGTAGAAAATGTATATGAAAAGGTGAATGATGAGGGTGAAATCGCTTCATATATAAAGGGCTATGCTAACGGAAATGCGGTTGATTATGAAGTGCTTGAGGATTGTGCGAATGACCCGAAAGCATTAAGCAGGGGCGATATTATTTATGTAAATAAACCCAATATGGGAATTTCAAGCTTTAAGCAGGTGCTTGACGTCAGCGATATTAAAATTACGGAGGGCAAATATAAAAATAAAAATCTGTTTGCTTCCAATAATTACGGAGTCGGAAAGGCATATGCAATTGTCGACAGATGTCTCAGAGCATATTTTGATGTTTTACCGTCAGATGACGAGTTCGATTATACGGCTTCGTGTAATTTGGGCGCAAACACATTCGTAATGTACGATGTAAAAAACAATGTGATATCTTCCGTATACCCCGAGGATATTTTAACATATACAAAAACACGAAGTGAAGATGAAACGGATATTTTGTTTATGTATTCGGGCGATACGGGATTTAAAGGAATGTTTGTAATAAGAAAATAAAAATATATAGCGCCGTTGGCGCATGAAAGGAAGGTTATGATTATGAAATCACAGATTAAAAGAGCAATGGTATTCGTATGTGCGGCGGCACTGCTGGCATCATGCGGAGGAGGAAACAAAAAAACTGCCGGAAATGAAAAAATGACAATTAAGTGGCTTGGAATGCCGAATTTTGCAGGCAGCTCGGAGGGGACATATGCGGAGAAATATATCGAGGACAAATTCAATGTTGAAATTGAGCCTGTATTTATAGATTCTACGGCATATACGCAAAAACTGCCTATTCAGATGTCGAGCGGCGATATTCCCGATTTGGTATATTTGCTTGATCCGCAGGACGTTCAGAATTATGCAAGTCAGGATTATATAATGGAAATACCCTACGAAAAGATTAAGGAAAAAGCGCCTACGGTATTTGCCGATATAAATGAAAAACTGCCTGAGCTTTGGACATATTCAAGAGTGGGCGACAAGAATTACGGTATTCCGAATTTCAATACCGACGGAGCAAGACATAATCTTGGATTGTGGCGGAGCGACTGGCTGAAAAACGTGGGAATTGATAAAATCCCCGAAACGCTTGATGAATTTCACGACGCTTATTATAAATTCACATACAATGACCCCGACGGAAACGGACAAAAGGATACATACGGATGCAGTGCACAGCTTCAGCAGTATTTCTATTTCTTTAATGAAATTTTCGGAGCTTACGGCGTAACTCCGTTTAACTGGATGGAAAAGGACGGAAAGGTTGTATACGGAATGACCTTGCCCGAAACGAAACAGGCATTGGAGCTGCTCAGAGGCTGGTATTCGGAGGGAATAATAGACCCCGATTTTATAACGGATTCAACCGATACGATAGTAAACGAAAAATTCAATAAGGGAAAAATAGGATATTATAATATGAAAGGCGGAGATGTTTACTGCCTGAACGAAAAAGACCCCAATACCGCAATTTCAAAGATAAAATCGGGAAATCCGAATGCGGAGCTGGCAATCGCAATGCCGCCGAAAAATTCCGACGGTCGCAGAGGAACGCACGCATGGGGCGACGGAGGCCATATAATCGCTTTCGGACGTCAGCTTAACGACGAGCCCGAAAAGCTTGATAAAATTCTTGAAATAATCGAAGCAATCAACACAGACGATGAATTGTCAATGGCGCTTAGAATGGGCGAAAAGGACGTAACCTATGAAGACGATACCGAGGGCTTGTCGGGTTATAAGTATAAGTTCAAGGAAGGTGTATCACCATGGGACGAGGCGCTCAGACTTCCGCCAAGACCGAGCTTTTTCGGCGTTATAGCGGCGACAGATGAACTGTATGACAGCGTAAAATCGGATTTCTGCAAGGAATGGGAAAAGAAGTACTATAGTGAGAATTACGGCATGGTTGACGCTCTTATGAAACCTGACATACTTCCGAGCGCAGGAGAGTATTATCAGGATTTGGTTTCAAAACAGCTTACGGCGTTCGGTTCGATAATAAGAGGCGATAAGGATATAAGCTACCTTGATGAGTTTATTGAAACATGGAGAGCGGCAGGCGGAAGCAAGCTTGAAGAAGAGGCTAACGAATATAAAAACAACACAATGAAAAAGGTTCTTGATGAAACTTCTTCAATAAAATAATTACTGCGAGAGGGAGTCAATAAATGAAAACAACAATATCAAAACCTAAAAACAGACTCAGGAGCTTTACCGAGCCGTATATAAAGCATTGGCGGCTTATGCTGATGTTTCTTCCGGGACTGATAGCGCTGATTTTGTTCTGCTATTACCCGATGTACGGTATTCTGATAGCGTTTAAGGATTTTAAGATGCTTAAGGGAATATCGGGCAGCGAATGGGTAGGGCTTGAATATTTTAAAAGACTGTTCGGTGACGAAGAATTTTGGAGGGTGTTCAGAAACACCCTCCGAATAAGCATATTAAAACTTGTTATAGCGTTCCCCGCACCGATAATATTTGCACTTTGCCTTAATGAATTAAGAAATTTAAAATTCAAAAAGGCAGTTCAGACCGTTACGTATCTTCCTTACTTTTTTTCATGGGTAGTGCTTGGCGGTATGATGCTTATGATTTTCTCTACTACAGGTCCGATTAACAAAATATTATCGCACATAACCTCCGAACCGATTTCATTTTTCGGCAGTGGATTTTGGTTTATTGTATTAATTCTGGTTACGTCCGTATGGCAGGGGACGGGATGGAGCGCAATTGTTTATATAGCCGCACTTTCGGGGATAGATATGTCGTTGTATGAAGCGGCGGAGGTTGACGGAGCGTCAAGGTGGAAACAGACGTTACATATTACACTGCCTTGCCTTTTGCCTACGATTATAACTGTATTTATTCTGAACCTCGGAAAGGTCATGGAGGTCGGATTTGACCAGATATACAATATGTATAATCCGATGGTTTACGACGTTGCCGACATTATAGACACGTATGTTCTGCGAAAGCTGCAAAATATGAACTACAGTCTGGGAACGGCGGTTGGCTTGTTTAAGTCGGTAATTTCTTTGGTTCTTGTTATATCGTCAAATTATATTGTAAACAAGATAACCGACGGCGAACAGGGACTTTGGTAATTACGGAGGAGTGATAACATGAAAAAAAGAACAACGGGCGAAAAAGTATTTACGGTATTCAATGTTGTACTGCTGCTGATTTTTTCCTTTACAACGCTTTATCCGTTTGTGTATACATTGTCAAAATCATTAAGCACAATGTCGGCGGTAATGCAGGACGTGTATTTTCTTTATCCTAAGGAGCTGAGCTTTGCGGCATATAAAAAAGTGTTCCAAAGCTCACAGCTGTATGTAGCTTACGGCAATACATTATTCAGAACGGTTGTCGGAACGTCGCTGACGGTTATAGTGACGTCAATGTATGCTTATCCGCTGTCAAGAAAGTATATGCCGAACAGAAAATTTTTTATGGTAGTTACGCTGTTTACGATGATTTTTGCGGGCGGTACAATACCAAGTTATATTGTAACAAAAAATCTTCATTTGTTAAACAATCGCTGGGTATATGTTTTGCCGCTGCTTGTGGGCGCATATAACGTTATTATAATAAGAAGCTTTTTTATGTCAATTCCCGACAGTCTTATGGAATCGGCAAAAATAGACGGTGCGTCGGAATTTACGATACTGTTTAAAATAGTGCTGCCGCTGTCAAAGGCGGTTCTTGCAACGGTTGCTCTTTGGGTTGCCGTAGGACACTGGAATGCGTGGTTTGATTCGATGCTTTATATTGATGATAAATCAAAACAAGTGGCACAGTTATATTTACAGCGTATCGTTCAGCAGGGGAGTATGAACGATTTGGCAGACGGAACAACGAGCGACCTGCAAAATCAGACTGCCGATACAATAAAATCGGCAACGATAATGGTAACGGTTCTGCCTATTTTGTGCGTATATCCGTTTGTACAGAAATATTTTGTGACGGGCGTTATGTTGGGTTCTGTAAAGGGATAAGGAGTTTTAAGTCTGAATAAAATCGTCCATAGCACAATAATACAGCACCGCTCTGAGCGATTTTCTTTCAGACTTAAATTTTGTGCCTTGCGGCATCGAAAGGAATGGTTATAAATATGTTTGAAAATTTATCGGTAAGAGAAAAAGTATGTCAGATGATGATGGTAAAGGCTGACCCTAAACTGCATAAAAAGCAATTCGGGAGTATAAAAAATTTTTTGGAGGAATATCCTGTAGGCGGTATATTTGCAGGAAGTGAAGTAATAAGGGACACCAATCATAATAAAGACGAGTTAAAGGAAGTAATACAGGAATATCAGGAGGCGTCGAAGATACCGCTTTTCTGTGCGGCGGACGGTGAGAGCGGTTTCGGTTCAGCGGCAGAGGGCTGTACAAGATTCGGCGGAAGTATGGCACTCGGAACGACAGGTTCCGAAAAGCTTGCATATGATTCCGCAAAGGTGACTGCAATCGAGGGGAGAGCAGTGGGATTTAACTGGGATTTTTCACCTGCGTGCGACCTTAATATAAACAGACATAATCTTATCATGAATACACGCTCGCTCTCGGACGACCCCGAATTGGCGTGCAGGCTTATAAAACAGCTTGTAAAGGGTTATCAGGAGAACGGCATAATCGCAACGGGAAAGCATTTCCCGGGAGATGGCGTTGATTACAGAAATCAGCATCTTGTAATATCAAGCAATACTCTTTCGATGGACGAATGGTATAAAAAATCGGGAGCGGTTTTCAAGGCCGCAATTGAAGCGGGAGTGTACTCGATGATGATAGGGCATATCAGTTTGCCGGCATATCAGACGGATTCGGTAAAAGGACATTATCCGCCTGCAACGCTGTCAAAGGATTTGGTGATGAAATTACTGAAACATGATTTAAAATTTGACGGAGTTGCAATAACGGACGCACTTGATATGGGCGGCTTTAACCGTTGGTATTATGAGAGAGATGAGGCTGAGGTTAAGGCTTTTGAAGCGGGCGTTGATATGCTTCTTTGGCCGCATTTGATTACGGCGGATACGATAACAAAACGGCTTGAAAGCGGAGAAATACCGATGTCACGCCTTGATGACGCAATATCAAGAATTGCCTTGCTCAGAAATAGAATATTCTCATTTCAGCCGAAAGAGAATACCGACGTAAGCGGACTGGCGGAAAGGACGGTAAAGCAAATTGCCGAAAATTGCAGCTATATTGTATCGAATGAGCTGGGACTTATACCGCTTGACGCAAAAAAATATAAGAAGATAAGAATTGTCGGAATGGCGCCCGACCCGAATGAATGTATGAGCTTATCGCATGAGCTTGCCGATGAATTTAAAAAGCACGGCGCAGAGACTGAGGTTATAAGAAACTGGGATAATTACCTTAAAGACCACAGAACGGAAACAGACAGAAATTATGATTTGATAGTTTATGCAATGTTTTACGGAATGGAGCACCCGACAATGATGTTTCGCGAGGACGAATTGAGCGCACATTCCGCATTAAGCTTTGACAGAGATAAGACTGTTATAATAAGTTTCCGTTCGCCGTATCTGTACAGAGAATATTTTGAAACGGCGGAAACCTTTGTAAATTCACAGGTTATCGGAATGAAAGAATGTGTTGAGGCGCTTTACGGAGAGAAAGAATTTAAAGGAAAGGCGTCGGTAAAATATTAATGAAAAAGGCAATACAGTTACAGGAACATGATGCGGAAATAATGATGAAATATGCCGCAGAAACAGGATATAAATATATATCACTCGGATTCGGTTCAAGTAAAATTTTTCATGAAAACGACTGGGAAAACCGTATAGAAAAGTTTTGTTTACTGATGAAAAAATATAATCTTGAATGTGTTCAGACGCATTTGCCTTATTATGATTTAAGAATTTCATCGGAAATCATTGATGAAAAAACAGAAACGGCGATACACAGATGTATTAAGGCGACCTCCATGCTGGGAGCAGGGTGGACGGCTATGCACCTGCGTTCATCGTTCGACCATAATTTCAGTGAAAAACGGGCATATTACGACAATATGAAGTGTCTTGAAAAATATATGAAAACGGCGGCTGACGCACATGTTGGTATAGGACTTGAAAATCTTCCGATTTTTCCGAGTGCGCCGCAATGGAGATTTTACTCATCACATTATGAGGATATATGCGGTATTGCCGACGAATTTGCAAATAATAATATCGGGATTTGCTGGGATTTCGGACATGCTCATCTGACTCGGCTTGACCAGGTGCAGGCTCTTGAATATGTTGGAGACAGGCTGAAAATAACGCATATTCACGATAATTTTCAAAATAATGACGACCACCTTATTCCGACTATCGGAAATACCGATTGGAAAAGGATAATGCCTGTATTAAATGAAATTTCGTATAAAGGACCGCTCACACTTGAAATAAACTATAATATTGACAGTACAACAGAAAGTTTTATAAATTACAGTTTCAGTGCAGTGAAGTTTTTGGATGAAATTATAATGGGGGATAAATGAAAGATTTAGCGGAAAAAATAATATTGAATGATATATGGAATATATCGGGGAGCTTCGGACGTGTACAGTCCGACAGTACAGATACATACGAAATAAAAGCAGAATACAGAAAAGATGAAAACGGAGTATATTATTATACGGGAAAATTTAAAAATATTTCGGCAGAAAATATTGTATTGAATTGCCTTAAAGCACGGTTTCATTTGGGCGGAGGAGAGTTTGAGGTATATACTCAATACAATGGCTGGCAGAATGAAAATATCGGTAAATGGCAGGAGCTTAATACAGAAATAAGCGTATCGGCAAAAAGTATACGCACCGCATACGGAGCGGCGCCATTTATGGCTGTAAGAAATAAGCAGACGGGACGGGGAATTGTATTTCACCTGCTTGCCGATTATGCTTGGTCTATGCAGGCAAGAGTTGTTCCGAAAGACGGAGAAATTGCGGAAGTGCAAGTGGAAATCGGTGTAAACAGCGAAAACTTTTTTAAAGAAATCGGACAGGGAGAATGTATAAAAACACCCGAAATTATATTTTATGAATTTAAAAACAGGCTTGATTTGGATTGCCGTAAGCTTCACGGCTATTGCTTGAAGAATTATAAAAGAAAGCAAATGCCCGTAGTTTACAATACATGGCTTTGCCGATTTGATAAAATCAATTATGAAAATGTTGAAAATCAGATTGAAAAAGCGGCAAAAATCGATGCGGAATATTTTGTTGTCGATGCAGGGTGGTTCGGCAGCGGAACGGACTGGTGGAGTTATCGGGGGGATTGGACGGAAAACAAAAACGGAGCGTTTTGCGGTCATATGTCCGATATATCGCAAAAGGTAAGAGAGTGCGGTATGAAATTCGGTCTTTGGTTTGAAATTGAATCAGCAAGTGCAGGGGCAAAAATTTTGAATACTCATAAGGATTGCTTTATACAGAGTGATGAAAAATTCTTTCTTGATTTTTCGAAGAAAAAAGCATGCGAATATATTTTTGGGGTTTTGAAAGAAAATATAGATAAATACAATATTGAGTATATAAAGTTTGATTTTAATCAGGATACCGATTATGATACAGCACATATGTCATATATGGAATATTACAGCGGATACAGAGAGGTAATAACGAGGATAAAAAATGAGTATCCGAACGTTTATCTTGAAAACTGCGCCTCAGGCGGTATGCGTGCCGATTTAAGGAACAGCTGTGATTTTGACAGCTTTTGGCTTAGTGATAACCAAAGCCCGTATGAAGGCATGAGAATATTTAAAGAGGGGATAAAACGTCTGCCGCCGCAATGTATTGAAAAGTGGGCAGCACTTTGTACTGTTAAGGAATTTTTACCTGTTTATGAGAATAATGAGAAGGAAAAGATTTTGTCCTCCGACGATGCGACATGGGACAGGACAGTCGGAGTTCATCAATCTTTTTTAAACGGATTTTTGAGCGGCGGACCGATGGGAATAAGCTGTGATTTGAACTGCCTGTCAGATGATTTACTGAAACAGCTTGCACTGCATACGGAAAATTTTAAGAAAGAACGTGATTTCTGGGAAAATGCGGTGTGCGGAATACTGACCGACAGCGATAAAATGCTTGTGCTTGAATACTCTGCATACAATAAAATTAAAATCATTGTGTATACCTATAAAATAATGCAGGACAGCGTATATGTTTATCCCAATATTGATACATCGGCTGTATATTTGATAAACGGCAGGGAGGTTCGAGGCTGTGATATTGCGGAGAATGGACTTCATGTTCGGCTTTCTGGAAATTACAGATGCGAATTTTTAGACATAGAAAGGAAATAAAATGCTTTACATACTTCTTTTTGTATCGGTTTTTACAGATACCTTTAAAAATATTTATTACAATCATTTCAGTAATAATATATTACAATCAAACAGTGATGCAATTCTGTTTAATGCTGTTTGCGGCGCAGGGGCGGTGTTGTTTTTTATCTGTACGGGCTGCGGATTTAAAATATCGGTATTTTCGCTGATTGCCGCATTTGTGTTTGCGGCGGCTACAGCGGCCGCACAATATTTTTCACTTATGTCGATGTCGGTCGGTTCAATGTCCTACAGTGTACTTTTTACATATTTGGGTATGCTGATTCCGGCATTATTCGGAATTATAGCGTATAAACAACCTGTAACAAAATTGCAGTTTATCGGACTTTTGATTATGCTTGTGACGCTGTATCTCGGGTCGGGAATAAAAAAAGGTGAAAAGATTAATTTTAAATGGCTGTTGTTTGCTTTGGGAAGCTTTGTAATGTGGGGGCTTATAGGAGTAATTCAGCAGGTTCATCAAAATTCGGAGTATTTTGATGAAATGACTGTTTTTCTGCTGTGGTCATTTATATTTATGACAGTTATATTTGGTATATTATATGTCTTTATGCCCAAAAACGAAAAAAACTTTGAATTAAAAAGTAAGGCGGCAATACCGTCGGTAATTACGGGAATTATAATAGGGGCGGTTAATTTGATTAATCTGTATTTAAGCGGAAAACTGCCGAGTATTATTTTATTCCCGATACTTAACGGCGGAGTAATTGTGCTGTCGGGAGCGGCGGCGCTGATTATATTTAAAGAAAAATTGTCATGTAAACAGTATTTGGGTATTTTTTTGGGCATTGTATCGGTTTGTATGCTGGGAATAAGTTAATGAATAAAACATATAAGCAGTTATGCTTATGTGTTTTTTTATGCCGTAAAATTTGATTTCTTGACAATAATACAAAACAATGATATAATAAATAATGGATTACTGTTTTCTGTAAAAAAGATTGGAGGAATTAGTATGAAAAAGACAATAACGGCAATTGTCCTTTCAGCGGTTATGGCGGTTTCCGCAGTGCATATATTTGCGGCACGTGACTGGAAAACCGAATATTCGTGGGCGGTTGACGGCGTTTCATATTGTATGGATAACAATATATTTTCGGGAGATGAAAGCGGCGATTTAATGCTTGAAGGGCAGCTGACCCGTTCTCAGGCGGCGAAAATGCTTGCCGTTGCATTTGGACTGACCGATAACGGAGCAAATTCATATTCGGATACAAGCTCAGCCTTGTGGGATTATACATATATTAACGCAATTGAAAAATATATGCCGAAAAAAGAAAATGTGTTCAGAGGCGGCGATGATATAACGAGAGAAGAATTCGGAGCTTTGGCAGCGTCTGTTTTGGGGTACTCATCGGATTATGACAATTCACTTCACTCGGTATTTTCGGACGCATCGAAGATTGACTATGATTACAGAGGATATATTGTAAAAGCGGTAAATGCAGGAATTATTCAGGGATATAACGGAAATTTCCGACCCAAATCATACATAACACGTGCGGAGGCATGTGTTATGATTCAGCGTGCGGTTAATAAAAAGGGTACGCTTGCGCCGACGCCGGCGGCAACTCCGATTCCGCCTGATGTTATTGTGTCGCCGTCTGAAGATGGGGAACAACAGCAGACATCTAAAACGACAACCTATATAATCGGTGCTCCGCAGACAACGGCAGAGCGTGCACAGGCATGGGCAAGGAGTAAGGGAGCGTCCGAAAAGTTCATTAAGATAGCAACCACTTATTGGTATTATGGTGAGCTTATGGGAATCAGACCCGAGCTTTTGTATGCGCAGGCTGCTCTTGAAACGAATTACGGAAAATATACGGGTGTCGTGTCGGAAGATATGAATAACTGGGCAGGCATAAAGGTCGCAGGGAGAAACGATGATGCCAAGGACGCACATCAGAGCTTTGAAACACCCGAGGAGGGAGCAAGAGCACATTTTAACCATATTGCGGCATACATAGGCATTGCGCCTGTAGGTACGCCTCACCCCCGTTATTATGCGGTTAAAAGTATAAGCTGGGCGGGAACGATTAAAACATTTGAGGAACTGAGCGGAAAATGGTGTCCAGACCCCAATTATGCGACTAAGGTTCTTGAAGGATTCCTTGCGCCTATGTTAAAATATTAATGAAAAAGGATAAAAAAACATGATATTACTTACTGCAAGTAACATAAAGAAAATGTTTCTTGATGAAACGCTGTTTGACGGCGTTTCTTTTAACGTTGATTCTGCCGACAAAATTGGATTTATAGGTGTAAACGGTGCGGGAAAATCCACGCTGTTCAAAATTATAAACGGTGAATACGATTATGACGGCGGTGAAATTTTCAGAAGTAAAAACCTTAAAATCGGTTATCTTGAACAATACGCCTGTGCCGACAGCAGCCGTTCGATTTGGGACGAGATGCTGACGGTTTTTGACGAGGTTATCAGAACAGAACAGGAGCTTGACGATGTTCGGTTTGATATAGAAAACGGCAGCGGAGATTTGTCGGCTCTTATCGACCGTCAAACCGCATTGCAGGAAAGATTTTCGGAGCTTGACGGATTTTACTATAAGAGTAAAGTCCGGGGCGTTCTTCTCGGTTTGGGATTTACTGAGGAACAATTTAAGCTGGGAACGGATAAGCTGTCGGGAGGTCAGAAAACACGAATATCGCTCGGTAAGATTTTATTGAGCGATTCCAATTTGCTTTTACTCGACGAGCCTACAAACCACCTTGATATAGAAAGCGTGGAATGGCTTGAGGGATTTTTGCAAAGCTACAAGGGTGCGTTTATTGTAATTTCGCATGACCGATATTTTCTTGACAGAGTAACGAACAAAACCTTTGAAATGGAGGCGGGACGTTTCAGGTCGTTTAACGGAGCATACAGCGCATATGCGGCACAGCGTGAAATTGACAAAAAAACGGAGGAGCGCAACTATGAAAATACCATGCGTGAGATTGAGCGTCTGGAGGGGATAGTTGAGCAGCAGCGGCGTTGGAACAGAGAACGTAATATAAGGACGGCGGAAAGTAAATTAAAGGTAATTGAAAAACTGGAAAAAGAACTTGTCAAGCCCGTCAGCGACGATGAGGAAATACGCTTTGCGTTTAAAGCTGTTCAGGGCGGCGGCAATGATGTTATAATAACGGAAAATCTGGGTATGGGCTTTAGCGGAAAACAGTTGTTTTCTCATGCCGATATGCACATAAAAAAGGGAGAAAAGGTATTTCTGCTCGGACCGAACGGCTGCGGAAAGACAACATTTCTCAAAGTTATTATGGGAATGTATGAGCCGACGGAGGGCAGCTATAAAATCGGTGCTGATATTCATATAGGATATTACGACCAAATTCAAGAAAATCTTTCGCCCGAGAAAACGATATTTGATGAAATATATGACGATTTCCCGAACCTGACACCGACGGAAATACGCAATTCTCTTGCGGCGTTTCTGTTCAGAGGAGAAGACGTGTTCAAGGAAATAAAAAAGCTTTCGGGCGGCGAGCGTGCAAGAGTGGAGCTTGTTAAGCTTATGCTGAAAAAGACAAATCTTCTTATTATGGACGAGCCTACAAACCACCTTGATATTGATTCGAGGGAGGCGCTTGAAAAAGCGTTATCGGGTTATGACGGAACTATTTTAATGGTATCGCATGACCGTTATTTTATCAATAAAACGGCTGATAGAGTATTGTATTTGTCGCAGAGCGGAATACGCAGCTTTAACGGCGGATATGACGATTATATAAAGGCGCTTGGAGAAAACAGCGTTGTTGAGGAAAAAAAGGAATCGTGCGGAGCGGTTGATTATAAGGAGCAAAAACGAATTGAGGCAAAAAAAAGAAAACTTGTCAATGATTTAAAAAAGACGGAAACGGCAATTGCACAGACGGAGGAGGAAATATCGGCTCTGACGGAGGAGCTGAATAATCCTGCGCTTGCCGCAGACTATACCAAGCTTGCGGAAATATCGGAGCAAATCGGTATTTTGAATGAAAAGCT
The DNA here is from genome assembly GCA_934454215.1 of uncultured Clostridia bacterium. GTDB lineage: Bacteria > Bacillota > Clostridia > UBA1381 > UBA1381 > Ornithomonoglobus_A. The sequence goes on along the minus strand of CAKSGG010000041.1, from coordinate 8,642 downwards.
TGAAAGCTTATACTGGCAGTGGGAGGAACTGCAATCGGAAACGGAGGATTAAAATGAAAACTATATTACAAAGAGTAAGTGAGGCTGCCGTTACGGTTGACGGCAGTATTACGGGACGGATAAATGACGGTTTGCTGGTGCTTGTCGGATTCGGAAAAGATGATACCGAGGCACAGCTTGATTATATGGTAAATAAAATTTTGAAATTGAGAATTTTTTCTGATGAAAACGATAAAACCAATCTGAGCGTTACGGATATAGGCGGAGCATTGCTTATTGTATCGCAGTTTACATTATATTGGAGCTGTAAAAAGGGAACACGTCCGTCATTTGATGGTGCAATGGAGCCGAAACGGGCGGAAGAATTGTATAATATATTTGTAGAAAAAATAAAATCAAACGGAATTAAAACCGAAACGGGTATATTCGGCGCTGATATGAAAGTATCTTTGGTAAATGACGGACCTGTTACGGTAGAATTGGAGAATTGATATGTTACCTAAAGACCCTGCTATACTGTTAAGCGTAATTAACACAAAATTGAGAGATTTTTATTCGGATTTAGATGCGTTATGCGATGATTTGGAGGCTGATAAAGACGAAATTACAGCCGCTCTTAATAAAATCGGCTATACTTATTCGCCCGAAAAAAATCAGTTTATTTGACATAAAACGGAGACTTATGTAAACTTTATTAAGATTTTTTATAATTTTGTAACAATTCTTTAACAAACAAAGACAAGGTGTACAAGACTTAACCAATATATAGATAGATTTTTTACAATATTGCTATATATTGTATACCATAAAATGTAAATGAAATTATTATTTTACAAAAAAAGTAAATTAATGACACCGATTTTCTTAATATTTTTGCAAAAATCGACCGCAATATTGCAATTATATTACAACACGTTTAAGAAAAGATAACAAAACTTTTAAGAAAAGTGCACAAATTATTAAAAAAGTCTTGACATTACGGGTAAATGATGTTAAAATACATGATGTTAGTAAAAATAAGGCTCGGACCAGAGTTAGAATGTAATCGGAAAAGAAACACAGAGGGTAGAGGATTTTACTGAGTAAGAGTTCGGTAAGACCGAGAAGGTAAGTAAGGAGAGATTTTAACCTTGAAGAACATAGCAAAGAATTTTATCCTATCTGTTATATCTTTGACCGCAGTATTCGGGACTTCGGCTTTTGCAGCTGATTTGAGCGGATGGGCAGAGGCAGAGTACCAGTCAGCCAGTGAGGCGGGACTTGTATCTCATGCAATCGTATCGCATAATTTGACAGAAGATATTACAAGACAGGAATTTTGTGAGCTTGCAATGAATTTATATAAAAAGCTTGCACCTGAAGAATTAAATGAATATAAGAAAGAAACCGAAAAGAGTACGGCAATGGGTTCGCCTTTTGTTGATACAAACAGCGATGTAGCGATTTGGGCATATAATTTCGGAGTTGCTTCGGGAACACCGAGCGGAGAGTTTGCACCGAACAGAGATGTTACACGTGAGGAAATGGCGAAAATGCTTGTTTCGGTAATGTGTGCAACGGAGCTTGACGGTTTTCAGATTGAAAGCACAAAGAGCGACAGCGAAATATTGAATTTCAGTGACGCAGACCAAATAAGCTCGTGGGCGAAAAATTCAATTAAGCTTGCGCTTGAATATCAGTTAATTAACGGTATTAATGATAATGAATTGAATCCTTTGGGCTCGGTAACAAGAGAACAGGCAATCGCAACGATTAACCGTACATACAATAATTTCAAGAGTGAGTTCTTGATTAACGATTATTCGGTAGCGTTGCCGACAATAACATTGCCTAATGACGGAGATGAAATTGAGGACGGAGATTTTACAATTTCATGGACTTCAATTCCGAATGCGTCGGCATATCATGTTATAATAAAAGACGTAAATGCAAATTCGGTTGTTGTGGACGATATATATAATTCAACATCGCATACAATAACAAAGGGTACGCTCCCGGGTACAAAGGAATATACTCTTATTGTGGGAGCTGTTCTGAATGACGGCAGTGAGGTTTACAGTATGCCTGTAGACTTTAAGTATAAGGCAAAGAGCGGTTCGGCTTATGCGGCAAACAGCGCAAAGGCACAGCAGGTTCTTGACACGGCTGCAAAATATCTGGGCGTTCCGTATCTTTGGGGAGGAACAACACCGTCGGGCTTTGACTGTTCGGGATTTGTTCAGTATGTACTCAGAGAGAACGGAATATCAATAACGCGTACAACATACACGCAGTGGGATAACGATGGCGTATATGTATCGAGAAGCGAGCTTCAGCCGGGTGATTTGGTATACTTCGGAAGCAGCTCGGCACCGCATCACGTTGGTATGTACGTAGGAAACGGAATGTATATTCATGCGCCGAGAACAGGTGATGTTGTCAAGTATTCGTCACTTGATTCAAGGAGCGACTTCTGCGGTGGAAAGAGAGTTATAAGATAAGAATAAAAAACTGTATCGGATTTGATACAGTTTTTTTGTTGCCCAAATGTATATATTTGATAGGATATTGCAAAAAATAATCAGAATTGTTACCGTGAAAAATCAAAAATGCGCCTTGCGCTGTTGTGCAAATAATGGTAAAATAAAAGTATGACGAAAAAAGAGCGGAGGGGTTGTATGTATAGACTGATTGTAGTCGATGATGTTGAGGCGGCTCGCAACTTGCTTGCGGAGTGCATAAGAAGAAGCAAGCCTGATATTGATGTTATAGGTGTTTTTGCGGACGGCGGAGATGTTATTGATTTTTTGCAGGACAACAGTGTTGATATAATAATAACGGATATAAAAATGCTCGATAAATCGGGACTTGATGTTGCGGAATATGTTTATCGGAATAAATTAAAAACCAACGTTATAATCGTCAGTGCATATGACGACTTTGAGTATGCAAAGCAAGCAATAAAGTTCGGCGTGTTTGAATATTTGAATAAGCCGATTGATATTTTTGAGGTTGACGACGCTATAGAAAGAGCTATAGAAAATCTGAAAAGAAACGAGGCGGAGGAAAAGAACGTTTCCGAAATGTATACAAACAGCAAAATGTGCTTTTGGGAAGAAATTGTTCTTGAAAGAGAGCCGGTAAAAATTGCGGCGTTCAAGGCATTGTATCCCAAGCTTGACGAGAATAATGTGTTTGTATCGTCATGTGTACTCAATATTAAGAATTACAGTATCTATAAAACAACCAAATGGAATTACGAAAGTGAAAAGCTTATTGACGCAATATGCGGAATTATACGGCTGACGCTTAACGATATGAGTGCTTATGACGTTAATTTTGTTAATCTGAGAAATGGAAAGATACAGATAATTATAATAAAAGAAAATGATGAGCATATTGATTTCAACAAAGTTCTTTCAAACATTGTAAGTATGCTGAAACTTGATGTGGAATATTACAATGTTATTGAGGCGTGCAAAATATCCGATATTAATACAGCGGTTTATCTGGGCAACGATGAAATGTCCGATAAAACGAATAAGCTTTTTGATGATTCGGAGGATTCTATTATACAGTGCGTGGAAAAGGCAAAGGAGTATATATCGGATAACATAGAAAATGATATTTACCGTGAGGAAATATCGAATTATGTGGGGTATTCCGATTCTTATTTTGCAAAATGCTTTAAAGAGCGTGTGGGAATGTCGATTAATAAATATATACAAAGCGAAAGAATAAAGCGTATAATACTTTTGCTTAATACCGACATGAAAATAAAGGATATAGCAAACAGAATGAATTACAGCAATGCAAAGCAAATGGGACGGAGCTTTAAAACAAACGTAGGAATGACGCCCGAGGAATACAGAAGAAATGTTATCAGAAAAAATGTCAGGGAGTGATACTGGTGGGTATACGTTTCAATGAAAAGGTCATTGCCGATTGGAAAAAATACGGCTTTAAAAGCGTGTTCTTCCTTAATTTTATAAAGCTTTTTTCGGCAATACTTTGCTTTACCGCAGTAATTGCGGGGTTATATATGTATATCAATGTCGAGAACGTAAAAAAGGAATACACCAATATAGGAATAAACAATGCGCAGAGAATAGAAGAACGGCTGGAAAAGTATATAAGCGACGCAAAAAAGGTTACGGGTAATTTATTGGTCGACAAAGATGTAAAAAATCTGATTTCGGGCGTATATGTTTTAAAGGATAAAGCAAATATAGACGCAGGCATAGTAAATAAAATATATTCATACAAAAATCTGAACAATGAAATAAATTCTGTATACATATACAGCGAAAAAACAAAAGAGCTTTTCAGTGAAAAAGGAAGCTTTAAAGACGGAAATGTGCAGAATACGGATTGGATAACCGTCGTTGGGGAGGAAGGCGAAAGAAAAATTAAAATAATAGCACAGCAGCAGGACGAGGTTAAGCTCATATCGGCAGTCGGACGGTGCAATGTAAACGGCGCTGTCGGCTATGTTACGGTTAATATAAACGTTAATTCAATCCGTGACGAGATTCTCGCAAACTATGCGTATTCACGGCTTACGGACAGTACGGGCGAGATTATATTCAGCACCGATTTGGGCGAGCTTATGCAAAAGGGTGAAATGTTTGACGGTGATTATTCAAAATTAATCGAGATAGATGGGAAAAAATATGTTGAGTGCGGATATATTATTGAAGATATGGGTTTAAGAGCGGTTGTACAAACGCCGATTGACAGCTACAAGGGTATATCGAATACGATTTTGATAGGCTCGTGGCTTTTGGTAATGTTTATAATCCTGCTCGGCGGAGTTATAAGCGTTATATTTGCGGGCTATATATCCGTGCCGGTATCTAATCTGAACAGACTGCTCAACAAATATGAAAAAATGGACGAGAACACCTCGGAGCGTGAAATAGACAGCATAACACGCAGTATTATGAAGCTGATAGACGATAATGAAATTCTTAAAGATGAGATTGACAAGCGAATGACCGAATATAAAAAGCTTCAGCTAACGTCACTGCAAACGCAGATGAACCCTCATTATCTTAAAAATACGCTTAATGTAATGAGTTTGAATACAATAATGGAACACGGACCTTCCGACAGGCTTGTAATTATGCTGAAAAATCTTTCATCGTCTTTAAAGTATTCGATTAATACTGATAAGGTGTGCGTAAGCATAAAGGAAGAACTGGAGTTTTTTGAATATTACAGAAAAATTATAGGCTACAGCTATCCGAGCGTGAAAATAAATATATTTGCAGACGAGGGAATAGAAAATTACAAAATCCTGCGTCTTTGCATACAGCCGCTGGCGGAAAATTCGCTGTTGCACGGACTGAAAAGCAAAAAATATAACGGCAGCATAGATATATACATTAAAGATGACGGAGAAAATATAAGGCTTGAAATCATAGACGACGGAGAAGGTATAGAAAATCCGGACAGGCTTATGAAAAAACTGCATGAGGATTTGTTTGAGGAAAGCGGCGGCAGCGAGATAGGCTTAAAGAACGTTATTTTAAGATTTACCATATTCTTTCAGGATAAATTCAGCTTCGATATAAAAAGTGAAAAAGGAATGGGCACAAGAATTTTGATTATATATCCCAAACTGACCTAAAAAATCAAAATTGGGACTCTGATAATCAAAATTGCGCCTTGTTTGTGAAAATCCCAAATGATATAATATTTGTAGAAATATAAAATTATATTGTGAGGGATTTTTATGGAATTATTACAAAAAAAGACAAGAAAAAGCGTAAGAACGAATAAAATCGGCAGCTTTAAGGATAATTTTGAATTATTCACTTTGGCTTTGCCGGGTTACATATTATCACTTATATTTTGTTATCTGCCCATGTTCGGCGTTATTATAGCCTTTAAAAAGTATAATCCCAACATAGGAATACTGGAAAGCAAATGGGTAGGGTTTGACAACTTTAAATTCTTTTTTCAGTCAAATGATTTTTTCAGACTGATGCGAAACACTATAGGCTACGGAATAATGTTCCTGTTTCTTGAAAATTTTTTCAATATCATAGTAGCGTATGCCTTTTATAACGTAAATAAAAAGAGTGCGCTCAAATACTATCAGACAACGTCGATTTTGCCGAATTTCATATCAATGGTATTGATTGCTTATATAGTGTATGCGTTTTTAAATCCGATAAACGGCTTGCTTAACAAGCTTATAGAAAGCATGGGCGGTACAGGCGTTGACTGGTATTCGACGCCGAAAGCGTGGATATTTATTCTGCCTATCGTTCAGGTATGGAAAAACGTAGGTATGGGCGCTCTTTTATATTACGCCTGCATGGTAGGAATTGACGAGTCTTTGTTTGAGGCGGCAGACTTGGACGGAGCGTCTAAGCTACATCATTTGCTATACATAATAATCCCCGAGATAGGAGCGCTTTTGGGCTTGAAATTGATTATGGGCGTCGGAGGACTTGTAGGCGGCGATTTCGGATTATTCTATCAGGTGCCGATGAACGTAGGAACTCTTTATCCGACAACGGATATTATAAACACATATGTATTCAGGGCGCTGCAAAGCGGAACGAATATGGAACGTACTGCTGCGGTAGGACTGTTCCAATCACTGGCGGGAACAATACTTCTTATCGGTGCAAATACAATAGTTAAAAAAGTATCTCCCGAAAACAGTATGTTTTAATTAACGGCGCATGAAAGGAATGTTATGACTATGAAAAAAATATCTGTATCAAGAATTATATTACATATTATATTGATTGCAATGAGCTTGACGTATGTATTGCCGCTCATACTCATGGTATCAATTTCAGTTTCATCACAAAGTGATGTTTCAGAGTTCGGTTATATGCTTATACCGAAGCATATAGACTGGCAGGCGTACAAGCTTGCGCTTGCAAATCCTCAGCAAATAATACAAAGCTACAAAATAACAATATTATTTTCAGTGATAGCAACGGCGGGCGGTATGGCAGTGCAGAGTGCAATGGCATATCCGCTGGCAAGAAGCTGTTATAAGCTGAAAAACTTTACATTAAAGTATCTGCTTGTTACCATGCTGTTTAACGGCGGACTTGTACCGACATATATATTGACAACAAAATATCTGCATTTGGGAAACAGCTTTTGGGTATATGTAATTCCGTCACTGTTCAGTGCATGGAATGTAATACTTTATAAAACGTTCTTTCAGAATCTGCCCGACGGGCTTATAGAGGCGGCGAAAATCGACGGCGCAAGCGAATATTCGATTTATTTCAGAATTGTACTTCCGCTGTCAACTCCGATTCTTGCAACGCTTGGCTTTACCGCATTGGTGGCAAAGTGGAACGATTGGAATACGACGCTTTTGTATATAAGAGAATCAAATCTCTATTCATTACAATATCTTTTGCAGAAGATTTTAAGGGAAACGGAATATTTAAAGAGTCTGAGCAATACGGCAGAGGGTGCATTAATGAATTCGGATAATCTGCCGTCCGATACACTCAAATATGCAATGGCTGTTCTTGCGGCAGGCCCGATGCTTGTAATATTCCCATTCTTCCAAAAGTACTTTGCAAAGGGTATGGTTGTGGGCAGTGTGAAAGGGTGATGTAAACAAACCAATAAATTTTAAAATTCAAAAAAGGAAAGGTGATTTATAACATGAAATTGAAAAGAACAGCCGCAGTCATTGCGGCAGCATCAATGGCAGCAACGCTTTGCGGCTGCGGAACAAACGGAGAAATTCAAACAAAGGAAAAATCGGACGAAATCCGTCTGAAGTACATAATGCCCGGCCCTACGGGACAACAGGATCAAAGAATGGTATTTGATAAATTCAATGAGAAACTGCATGAAAAGTTCCCGAAAGTAACGGTGGATTTTGAGATAATAGAACCGTCGGACTACAAGCAGAAGTTTTTGCTTATGCTTGCGAGTGATGAAAGAGTGGATATAGCGGCAACATATTGTCTTGACTATGTAAATGATGTTCAAAACGGTTCATTTATAGAACTTGACGATTTACTTGACGAATACGGCAAGGAAACAAAAGCCGCACTGCCCGACTGGCTGTTTGATTATATGAAGGTGAACGATAAAATCTACGGTATTCCGGCATATCAGCAGCTTGACACACCGTATGCGTTCTATCTGCCTAAGCAGTATGCGCAGTATTTGGATATAGAAGGATTTAAGAATGCACTGTATACAAATGATTTTGAAAAATCATATGAACTTGTAGACTCGTACTGCAAAAAGCTTTCAGATGAGGGTAAGATTGCTTACGGAATAGATGTGTCAATGATACCTTATTCGACAGACGCATATGAATCAGTTAAATATCCGTGTGCCGTAAGAAAGACTGACAGCGGAAAGTATGAGGCGTTTTATCCGTTTACAGACAAAATCTATACGGATTTTTACAAATGGGCAAGGTCATGGTATGAAAAGGGATATATCAGAAAGGACGTTCTGACCGCCGATAATACAAGTGAGCAAAAGTTTAAAACAGATAACGGATATGTTCTTTGGGGTGACCAGACAAATCCGATGATGACGGATAAATACGGCGAAGACTTTGAGATAATTCCTATTCATAATTACTATAAGGTTCCGGCACAGTCGGCAGCCGGCGGCGTTGGAATTACAAGTATGTGCAAGGAACCCGAGGC
>CAKSGG010000040.1 GCA_934454215.1 uncultured Clostridia bacterium | reverse complement strand
ATAGACGATATTTATGTTAAAAAGAGCAATACATACACAATAAAATTCAATACGGGCTATGATGATGTAATTATTCCCGATGCAACAGCGGCAGGCGGAGTATTGGCGGTAGTACCCGTACCCGAAAAAGAGGGAGCAGAATTTATAGGCTGGTATGAGGACGCAAAATTTACAAAGCCGTTCGACAATACAAATATTACATCAGACATGACAGTATATGCAAAATGGAAAGCGGCTCACACAATAACATTTAACAGCAACGGCGGAAGTGCGGTTGAACCTATTACAACGTCAGATGAAAGCATAACTCTTCCGACAGCTCCCACAAAGGCGCCGTATCAGTTTGCAGGCTGGTTTAAGGATGAAGCTTTGACAGAGCCTTTCGACGGAACGGGCATAACAAGCAACATGACGGTATATGCAAAATGGAGTGACATAATATTCTCGGAAGATTTTGAGGGTACATATAATACGGCGTTTGATTCGCCGGCGGCAACAAATGGCGCCGCACAGAGATGGACAAATGAGGTTGTTCCGAACGATGACGGAAGCCACAGCATGAAGTATATATTCCATAACGTTGAAGAGGCTGTTGGAGATAATACTTTTGCATATAAAGCGGAGGTTATGGGAGAAAGAGCAAACCCGAACTATCCTCTTGACAGAAATACATGGTATGAGTTGGGATATAAATTTGATATGAATGATTGTACAGCACGATTCGGCAGCTTTATGCAGGTTGTTCTTGGCAGTACAAATGCCGAAGCGCCGATGCTTGGCTGGGGTACAGATACTGTCGGCGGCAAAGAGATACGTTTGGTTGACCCGAGCGGAGAAGGTAACGACGCAGTTATCAAGCAGGCAGATGTTGACGGATTTATAACTGTAAGAATTTTATTCAATCTGCACGGAGATACTCAGAATGAAACGAATTTCAAAACAAACGGTGAAGCACGCTGCTATATAAGCTATGTATCGACAAGCGGAGAAAATGTTAATATTTACAGACAGTACGGTTTCCCGTCATCAAGCAATGACAGTTCGGAAGGAAGAAGCTCAAGATTCCTGAAAGGCTTTTATATGGGCGAGGGATATAACAGCAACTCGGCAGAGGGCAGTTCATTCTTACTGGACGATATTTATATTAAAGTACAGGGTAAAGCGAATGCTGTAAAGTTCAACTCAAACGGCGGAAGTGATGTTGAGGACGCAGACGCAGATTTGTTCGGCAATATAGAAATGCCGGCAGACCCGACAAAGGCAGGATATACTTTTGCGGGCTGGTTCAGAGATGAAGCTTTGACAATTCCGTTTAACGGAACAGGTGTTACATCGGGAGATATAACGGTATATGCAAGATGGCAGCAAGCACCTAAGCTTGTTTCGATAACTCCTGCTGACGGCAGCGTAAATGTAAACACAAAGCCCGAAATTAAGCTTGTATTTGATTCGGAAATGAAAAATGAAACATTGACAAAGAATAATATTAAGCTTCTTAAAGACGGTGAAGATGTTCAGATACCGTATGAGCTGATTATCAGCAATGACAATTCAAGAAATACGATTGTCAAAATAGCGCTTAGTGCAGCTCTTGATTTTAACCGTACATATTCAATTAAGGTATTGACTGGAGTTTCAAACACAGCGGGAAATATGAGCGAGGAAGTCAACACATCGTTTACAACGGCAAAAATGGCTTTAGCCGTAAATAATATAACCGTTAAAGATGAAAACGGAAATTCGGTAGAGAAGCTTAAGGATTTTGCAGGTAAAAAGATAAATGTAAGCTTTAAGATTTACAGCAATACAGATGAGACAGTCAGCTATACACCGATTTTGAGCATAAAAAATAACGGACTTTTGAAAAAAGCCGTAATCGGAACGGCTGATAATGAAACAGCGGAAATAAGCGTACCGTCAGACGCAGAGGATAACGATGAGCTTGGGCTTATGATATTCGACAGCATTGGTGGAATGAAAGCGCTTACCGAAAAGACAGACGTAATAAAATAAACAGACGTTATATAACGGGGCTGCACCGAAGCAGCCCCGAAACGGAGGATTTTAAATGGCAATTAAGAAAATAGTAGCAAGCCTGCTTGCAGCTTCAATAGCCGGGTCGGCGTTTACAGCGATAGTATTGGCAGAAGCACAAACGCCGGAAGGATATTTATATTATGAAGATTTTGAAAACGGAATCAATACGGCATATAATTCTCCCGCTTCAGCGGCGGGCAGATGGTCAAGCAGTCTTGAGGGTGATGACGAAAATCATTATATGAAGTACACGGTTGATACAAGCGTGGAATTTACAGGAAAAAACGGGGAAGCATATTATGTCAGAGTTGAGGGGAAAAACAGAAATAACCCCGATTATCCGCTTGACAGAGATTCATGGTATGAATTGGGATACAAATTCAACATGAATGACTGTAAGCCGCGTTTTGGAAGCTTCATGCAGATTGAGCTTGGAAGTGTACAGGCTCAAACCGTAATGCAAGGCTGGAACACAGGCATAAACAACGGTATGATATTTCTTGAAAACGGAAAAGACGATTCGGGAAATGTAAGTACAATTTCAATTAATCAGGACGATGTCGACGGATTTATAAGCACAAAGATTCTGTTTAATTTGCATGGCAGTACACAGAATGATACGAATTTCAATACAAACGGCGAAGCGATTTATTACATAAGCTATAAAACAAAAGCCGGTAAGGAAGTCAATGAACACAGGAAACTCAGTTTCCCATCGGCAAGCAATACAAATAACGAAGCAAGAAGCTCACGATTCTTTCAGGGGCTCAGAATGGGTGAGGGCTGGAACGGTAAACCGGCGAACGGCAGCTCGTTCTTTATAGATGATATTTATATTAAAGAAAGAAAAACATATACCGTAACTTTTGAAAAAAATGACGGTTCGGGCGAAACATTAACAGGAAAAAGTGACCTTGACGGAGTGGTTGCACTGCCGGAGGTAACAAGAGAAGACTGGCAGTTTGACGGTTGGTACAGTGATGCGGAATTGACAGAACCGTTTGACGGAACAAGCGTGACTAAGAATATGAGCGTTTACGCAAAATGGTTAAAAATTCATACGGTGACGTTTGAATTAAACGGCGGAACGGGCGTTGAATCGCTGGAAACGGTGACGGGCGCAATCGAATTGCCGACACCGACCAAAATAAGGCATGAATTTGATGGTTGGTACAAGGACGAGAAACTGACAGAGCCGTTTGACGGAACGGGTATTACGGGAGACATGACCGTTTATGCAAAATGGAAATACGCATGGGAAATAAAATTCAACACAAACGGCGGCAACCCGATTGAGCCGATGTATGCGGTTGATACGCTGAAAAATATCCCGATTGCGGAATGGCTCGGGTATCGCTTTGACGGTTGGTTCAGGGATGCGGAATTAACAGAGCCGTTTGACGGAACTGGTATTACAAATGATATAGAAGTCTATGCGAAATGGACTAAGCAATATAAAATAGAATTTGAAAGCAACGGCGGAGGAGAGCTGAATCCTCTTTATACATTGGAGGATATAGATGTATCAACGCTTCCGAAACCGAAAAAACAGGGTTTTGCTTTTGAGAATTGGTATAGAGATAAAGAGCTTACGGAAATATTTGACGGAAAAAATATTACGGGAGATATTACGATTTACGCAAAGTATAATAACGTAATATTTTATCAGGATTTTGAAAATGCGGACGAAAAATTAAATGAAGAGTGGATGAAACAGCTTGCACCGACCCGATATGCGGAGTATATAAAAAACGGATACGGTATAGTCAATGACGGAAGAGGAAAAGGAAACAAGGCGTTTCGTCTTGCGTGGGAGAAAAATAAAAACTTATCAATACCGTTTGACGACGGCGGCAAGGGTATGTACGAGGTGTCGTTTAAAATAATAATACCTCGAGAATATCAGGGACTGATTGCAATGCTTTCGCCCAGAAAACAAAACGTTACGGTATTGGGCGTATCTTCTATGGGAAACCGAATAAACATCGGCAGTGAAGCACTGTTCTACAATAAATTAATAGGTAAAGCAGACGGATATATAAATGTGGTATATCGTATTGATACGGTAAATATGATTGCTGACGGTTATGCGGATTACAAAGATTTGGTATCGGGAGAAACCTTATCTGATGTAAAACACATGATAACCTTTACCGCAAAAGCGGACACTGTAGATAATTTGCTTATATCAACAGGCTCTAATGTAGAATCACAGGGCTCTGATTATTATATAGACGATATATGCGTAAAGAAAATAGACCAGCCGTATATTGAAAAAATCACGCCGGCGGAAAATGAAAAAGACGTTGATATAAATTCAAATGTAAGAGTGCAGTTCAGCGACACAGTAGATAAAAGCACAATTACGAATGAAACACTGTGTATTAAAGACGAGGACGGTAATACGGTATCTGCATATACGAATATTGCAACCGAAAACGGAAAAACTGTTGCGACAATAAAGCCGAACTCACCGTTTGAATATGAAAAAACATATACAGTTATTGCAGGCTTGGGAATTTCAAAAGGGGTGTATAATTTAAAGCAGCCATATGAAATTAAGTTTAAGACAAGACCGCTCACGCTTGAATATTCAGCGTCATTAACGGATGCAGAAACGGGAAATACAATTGATAACCTTGCGGACGCAAAGGGCAGAAAGGTTAAGGCAGTATTTAACATCAGAAATTATGACGGTGAAGCTTTTCAAAGCTATTTTGTGGGAGCGGCATTGGTTAATACGTCAAACGGCGCACAGAAAAATTTTGTTCATTCGCAGGGGGAAGTAATAAAGGGTGAGCAAAAAGAGATTATAAGCACTGAATTTGATATTCCGACAGATGTTACGGAAAATTATAAAATTAAATTCTTTGTATGGAGTGCGGCACAAAACAGAATTGCGTTGACCGATGTTATAGCAGTTCCTTAAAATGAGGTGAAGTAATTGAAATTAGCAGCAAAAACAGAAACAACACATAAGAAAAAATGGAACAGAAGCCAGGTTGAGTTTTGGTCAATGTGCTTTCTGCCGATACTGCATATCGTAGTATTTTGTTATATTCCGCTGTTCGGAATAATAATAGCGTTTAAGGATTATAAGTTTGCACGGGGAATATTCGGAAGTAAATGGTGTGGACTGGCAAATTTCAGAGTATTTTTAAGCTCCAAGGAGTTTCTGCACATTGCATGGAACACGGTGTATATGAATGCTATATTGATTATAACGGGCACACTTGCGGCAATAATTCTTGCAATATTAATGTATAATCTCAAAAGTAAGGTATGCACTAAGGTTTTTCAGACTATGCTCATTACGCCGAACTTTTTATCATGGGTTATAGTGTCATACATGGTATTTGCATTTTTAAATCCGACCTATGGAATGTTAAACAACATACTTGCAGTGTTTGGTATTGAGGGAGTTGACTGGTATCAGACTCCGGGAGCATGGAGATATATACTCCCGATAGCGAATATATGGAAAGGTTTTGGAATGGGAAGTATACTGTATTATGCGGCACTTATGGGAATAAATCCCGAAATATTTGAGGCGCTTTCGATAGACGGAGGCAAGCGCAGACATAAGGTATGGTATATAATGCTTCCCGAGCTTGTACCGATTCTCTGTATACAGACAATATTTGCGATAGGCGGAATTTTCGGCGGAGATTTCGGACTGTTCTATCAGGTGCCGAGAAATGTCGGAGTGCTGTACTCAACAACCGATATAATTCCGACATACATATTCAGAGTAATGAGGGTTCAGGGTGAAATGGGAATTTCATCTGCGGCAGGTCTGTTGCAGTCGGTAGTTGGATTTATACTTGTTATGGTTACAAATACCGTTGTTAAAAAGATAGACCCCGAACGCAGCTTATTCTAAAGAAGGGGGACAATGCAAAATGAAAAAAAATAATATAATATCGCAAACGGCATTAATGATATTTTTGGCAATTCTGTCATTGATGATAGTTATACCGTTTATCATACTTGTATCTGTTTCCTTATCGAGAGAAACCGATATATCATATTATGGGTATACGCTGATTCCTAAACATTTTGATACAACGGCGTATAAATTCGTATTCAAGAATCCGACAACAATATTGAATGCGTATAAGGTTACGGCGATATTTTCAATATTGACAATGGTACTTTCAACGGTTATGATTTCGCTGTTTGCGTATCCTTTGTCAAGAAGCAATTTCAAGCCGAGAAAAAAGCTTTCGTTTATAATGTATTTTACAACGCTTTTTAACGGCGGACTTGTACCGACATATATTTTGATAACGCAGTATCTGCATTTGAATAATACGATATGGGTGTATATTGTACCGAGCCTGTTCAGCGTATGGAGCGCATTTGTTATGAGGACGTTCTTCCAGGGCTTGCCCGAATCAATAATAGAGTCGGCATATATAGACGGAGCGGGGGAGTACAGAATATTGTTTCAGATAGTATATCCCTTGTCAAAACCCGTACTGGCAACAATGGCGGTAAATTGTTTCTTGGGTCAGTGGAATAACTGGTATACGGCAATGCTGTATATAGATAAGCCCGAATTGCAGAGCTTGCAGTATATGCTGCAAAGAATAATTCAGAACTTGCAGCTTTTACAGGAAAATCAGCAAGCGGCGGAGCTGTTTGCCGATGCGGCAAATATTCCGTCGGAAACGGTAAGAATGGCAATGGCGGTGGTTGTAGCAGGACCGGTGCTGTTCGTATTCCCGTTCTTCCAGAAGTATTTTGTAAAAGGTATGGTACTTGGCAGCGTGAAAGGCTGATACGGTAATAAAAATTCAAATTAAGAAAGGAAATGTATTTATGAAGATAAAGAAAATAATAAGCATGGTAATGTGTATTGCTATGGCGGCGGGATTAGCGTCGTGCGGTAATGAAAATTCGGGCAGTGTTGATACTCTTACATGGTATCTGCCGTCTGATACTCTTACGGACAAGGCTGCGGTTGAGGAGGAAATAAACAAGATTACAGAACCGAAAATCGGAGCAAAGGTTAATATTGAAACAATAGATATGGGCGCTTACGGCGAAAAGATGAAGATGAAAATGGCATCGGGTGACGCCGATTATGATTTGATGTTTGTAGGATATTTGAACTCATATAAGGACGCAGTTAAAAACGAGGTGCTTGAACCGCTTACTGAGCTTATTGATAAAAATGCTCCCGAGCTTTGGGATGCGGTTGAGGATTATATTTGGGAGGACGCAAAATATGAAGATGAAATATATGCCGTTCCCAATACTCAGATAGAAGCGGTACAGTATGCTTACGGAGTGCAAAAAAGTCTTGCCGAAAAGTACGGACTTGATAAAGACCAAATTGAAAGCCCCGAAGAATTGGAGGATTTTCTGGCAAAGGTAAAAGAGGGCGAACCCGATATTTATCCGTACAGAACAAATTACGGTATGACTATGTGGATAGGACCTAAGTATGAGAGTATTGCCGGAGGGTTTGTTGTACCTATTGAAGGAGATGCAAGCAAGGCTGTTATGAACTATGATACTCCTGAATATCAGCAGGGTGTAAAAACCCTAAGAGACTGGTTTAATAAAGGATATATAAGAAAAGACGTTGCATCGGCAACCGATGACGATACTGATTTTAAGGCGAAAAGATATGCCGTATTTTCACTTACATGGAAGCCGGGCGTTGAAAGCATTTACCCCGATTATACATTTGTAAAGGTAGGCAAGCCATTTATGAGCAACGGCGGAACACAGGCAACAATGATTGGCATAAACTACAAGAGCAAGAATAAGGACAAGGCGATTAAGCTTATATCGCTTATGAATACGGATAAAGAGCTGTACAATCTTGTATCACTCGGAATAAAGGATAAACACTATACGGTAAATGCAGACGGAAAGTATTCGGCAATCAAGGATTCGGGATACGGAATACAGGGTTGGATGGTCGGCAATCAATTCAATCAGCTTATTCAGGAAAATCAGGACGATGATGTTTGGGAGGTGACAAAGGCGTTTAACGACAGCGCACAAAAATCACAGCTTTCAGGCTTCTGGTTTGACGATACAAACGTAAAGGCGCAGATTTCGGCAATTGCCGCAATAGGCGGAGAATACGGAGCTTTAAATAACGGTTCAAGAGACAGCGCTGAATTTTGGGACGATATGAAGGCAAGATATGAAAGCGCGGGGCTGGGACAGATTAAGGACGAGGTTCAGAAACAATTAGACGAGTTTTTTGCGAATAAGAAATAAGGAGTAATTATATGAAAAAGGTAATAAGTATTTTACTGACATCGGTGCTGCTGCTTTCGGCAGCGTCCGTACCGGCATTTGCGGAAAGCGATGATGTTAAAATTTATGTTTCGGTAAACGGAAATGATGCAAATGAGGGCAGACAGCTCACTTCTGCCGTAAAAACGATTCCGCGTGCAATTGAGCTTGCAAAAATATATAAAGCTGACGGTAAAGCAACAAATGTAATATTTACAAGCGGTACGTATTACTTTAACGATACGATAAATCTGACAGAGGACGAAAGCGGAACGGCAGACGCACCCGTTATCTTCAGAGCATACAGAGAAGCCTCTGTCAATTTTACAAGCGGTCAAAGGGTTGACTGGAGTAAATTCAATATTTCCGACAGCAATGAGCTGCAAGCCGATGTCAGAGGTAAGATATATGAGGCGGATTTGAGCGGAATAAATATTTCCAATGCGAAAAATGACGGATTGTGTGCCGACGGATATTTAAAGCAGCTTGCAAAATGGCCCAACAGCGGATATGCAAATCTTACGGGTACATATGATAAAGATAGTCATTTGTTTAATTTTGCGGTTGAAAATAACAGAGCGGCAAACTGGGATAAAAACCAAGTCTTTGCCGGTATTTGGCGCAGCGGATATAACTATGTATACGGAAGCGGCATTTCGGATTGCAACGAAAACGGCATAGCGATAGGCTTAGGCACAGACACATGGGGAGAATTAAGGTGCAGTATATTCAATTCGCTTTATGAGCTGGATACCCCGGGAGAATACTATGTTGATTATGAAAATAATAAGCTATACTATTATCCTGAAGAAAACGGAAACAATGAAATATATTTCATGAACAGCAATAAAAATCTGTTTAACATGAACAGAGCTTCAAACATCAAGTTTGAAAATATTAATTTCCGTGCAGTGAACGGAGAAGTATTCAATATGAGAAACTGTGATAATATCACAATTTACGGTTCTGAAATGAGCGCTTTGGGAGATTGTGCGGTTGACGCATCGGAAACCACAAATCTGCTGCTTGCCGCAAATAATATATCGGAAATGAAAAAAGGCGCTGTAAAAGTATCGGGCGGAGACCAAAAGACGCTGACATCGTCAAATGATGTTATAAGAAACTGCCGCATACACGATATGGCAAAGGTGTACAAAACCAGCAATCCGGCAATAACTATTGGCGAGTATCAGGGTACAACCACTAAGGGAGTTGGCGTAACGGTTAAAAACTGTGAAATATATAATTCTCCTCAAGCGGGAATCTCATTCTGCGGAAATGACCATGTGATTGAAAATAACCGTATTTACAATATGCTGCTTGACGTATGGGACAGCGGATTTATTTACTCAATGAGAAGCTGGGTAGGCAGAGGAACGGTTATAAGAAACAATTATCTGTATATCCAAAGAAAGGTATTCGACTACACGCACATAACCGACGGTTTGAGATACGGAGCAGGAACGGACAACGAGGGAATATATCTTGACGATTTGCAGAGCGGAATAACGGCAACGGGAAATATAATTTATAACATTTCCAGAGGCTTTGACTGGGGTGGCGGAAATGATAATGTGTGTACGGACAACATTGTTATAGATTGCCGCAGAGGCTTAAGATATGATTGCCGAGGACTTTGGGAATGGGGCAGAAAATGGATAAACAATGAAGTACAGTATGGCGGACTTGTTTATAATGAAATAAATAATTTCATTAACAGCGGCTATGACGAGACATTATGGAGCAAGTATAACGGCTTTGCAAGAACAGTAGAGAGAGTTAAAGAATTTAATGCAAAGGTTGCGGAGGATAACAGCGCCGAAAACAGACTTCAAGCGTTGCTTATGCTGGGCAGACCGTGTAACCGTACACTAAACAATAATGTGTTTACGGGTGAATGGGCAACGTTATACAGAGAAACACCCAATAAGCATAATTCATTTTTATTCATGAATGAAGCATATTTGTCAGACGGAGTGACAAAGGATACATATGCGACATCAAGCGATTGGTATAAGCTCATGACAGACGAAGAAGCCGGAATAACCGTAAACGGTGATGAAATTGAGATAACGGGAGCAAATCTTCCTGACGGCATATCAAAAACAACGGCGGATATGGGCGTTAAAGAGGATGAATATATTCCGACATATTCCGATAATGAATTTGACGTAAATACGGCAAACAGGTTCACCGCAATTGCGGCAATTTATGACGGAGACGGAGCTTTGAAATCGGTTCAGAGCTTTAAGGATTGCTATTTCTATGGCGGTCAGCTTGTAAATCTTTCAATTGACGTTCCGAGTGAAGCTGATGAAAATTGGTATGCGTCAGTTATGATGTGGGACGGAACAGACGGAATGAAGCCTGTTCTGAATGAAAAAATTACGCTTTTGAAACAATAAATTTTTGTGTTTTGCAACACGGAAAGGAGCAGTAAATGATAAAGAAAAAGATATGTGCGGCGGCGCTTGCAATGGTGCAGGCGCTGTCGGTTGGATATGCTTTTGCAGATGAAACGGATGCAGTGCAGGAGCAGACTCAGCAGGAGGAAAAATACACAGCGCCCGAAAATGAAGTTCAGGTATTCGTATCACCTGACGGAAACGATTCAAATTCGGGAACGTACGAATCTCCGGTAAAAACGATAAACGCAGGTATATCAAAGGGCTTGTCGGCAAAAAGCTCGGCAGACGGAAAAACGGTTTCGGTAAACCTTCGCGGCGGCGACTATTACATATCGGACACGATTAAGCTTAGCGGCAATGTGTCGGGAACAACAAGTGCACCGTTTGTTATACGAGGCTATAACGGAGAAAAAGCGAATATTAAAATGAGCAAAAAGCTTACTCCGGCTAAATTTTCTCAGCTTAAGGATGAGGAAATATTAAAGAAAATTCCGTCGGAGGCGAGAAAGTACATTGGCGTTTATGATATGACGGGAGTTTTAAGCAGTAATGATATAAATAATTATAACCTGATTGTAAACGATAATGAGCAGACGGTTGCACGCTGGCCGAACACCGGCTTTGACCGAATATCAAAGGTTGTGAGTGAAAAAACGTTTACGGGAAAGAGCGCAGGTTCAAGACCTTCAAAATGGAAGGATGAAAAGAATGCGTTTATAGGCGGATATTTCGGAGTTGAATACAGCTATTCAAGCATAAGTCTTAACGATGTAAATAACTCTGAAATTGCTCTTGAAACAAAACCGTATTACGGATTAAAAAACAATGACAGATATTACATAGAAAATCTGTTGCAGGAGCTTGATAATCCGGGTGAGTTCTATATTGACGCAAGAAATAAAAAGCTGTATTTTTATCCGCCGTATAACATAGCTGACGCAGATATAGAGATTTCGGAAGTAAACAAGGATATGATAACAGGCTCTAAGCTTTCAAACATAACCTTGCAGAATCTGAGCTTCAGCGGAACGCAAGGCAACGGAATAGTCTTATCGGAATGTGATAATATTGTTATTGACAACTGTGAAGTAAAGCACGTTGCAAAAAACGGAATTGATATTACCGACTCGGCAAATTCAAGCGTTAAAAATTCAACGGTAAGCTATATAGGCGGAATAGGCGTATATATGACGGGTGGTGACCGTGATAAGCTTACATCAAGTAACAACGTAATAGAAAACAATCATGTTTATGAGTTCGGTAAAAAGGAAAGAACGAGTGGAGTAGGCGTAAGCGTTGAGGGGGTCGGAGCTTTAATTCAGCACAATCTTATCAATAATTCGACAGCGGGAGGCGTGTTGCTGAAAGGAAACGACCACAAAATACTTTATAATGAAATGTATAATGTTGTAAATGAGCCTTGCGATGCGGGTGCAATTTACTCCGGTCGTGATTATACGTTCCGAGGAATAGAGGTTGCATACAACTATATTCATGATATAGACACAACGGCGAACAAAGGCGGGTCAATATTCGTTGCCGGAATATATTACGATGACTTGATGTCAAGTGCAAATACTCATCATAACATTTTGTATAAGTGTAATCTGGGTATTATGATAGGCGGAGGACGTGACCATATATTTGAAAACAATATAGTTGCGGATTGTGAAAACGGATTATTCTTTGACGCAAGAGGTATAGGCTGGGCGGCTTATCATGCGGCAAAGGGCGGACAGGCATATAATACAATTTTGAAGGTGCCATACAATAAATCGCCGTGGAAAGAAAAATATCCCGAGTTGGTTTCAATCCTCAATAAACCCGATGAGCTTGGCAGACCTATGAATAATAAGGTAAAAGATAATATTCTGTATAAGTGTATGTCAAACATGGTTGCAAACGAATTTAAGCAGTACGGCGTATATGAAAATGTTCTTGAGGACAAAACGGACGGCGGTTATTTTGAGGATTTGGATAACCGTAATTTGAATCTGAAAAAGGACTCGAATATTGCAAAGGAATTTCCGCAGATTGCCGAAATAGATATGAGCCAAATCGGCTTGCTGAAAGACAAGGCAGAAAGTGAAAAGACAAAAGCACAGGAGCAAGGCTTACGGCTGATTTCGCCGATGAACGGACAAACAGGCATTTTAAATCTTAGCAGTACATTTACATGGGACAGAAATGACGGTGCGGATAAGTATATCGTTAAAATTGCCGAAGACCCCGAAATGCAGAATGTTGTTATCGAACAGGAAACAAACAAAAACTATGCCGATGTAAAGTATATCCCGTCGGGAAGAAAGCCGTTCTGGTGGACTGTAACGGGAATAAATACGTCACAGTCTATGTCCGGCAGCTTTGAACAGACGGGTGCGCCGAGACTGATTATTTCCAATCTGACGGAAAAAACGGACAGAAGTGCGCTGACAGCGAATGTAGAGCTGTGTCAGAGGCTGTATAACGGAGTTCATGAGGGCATAGCGGCAGGAACGTTCAAAAAAGGATATAAGGACAAGGTTAAGGCGGCTTTGGACGCAGGAATTGCCGCAAATGAAAGCAGCAATGTTAAGCAGAAAGAAATAGAAGCGGCAAATGACGGAATAGAAAAGGTAATCGGAGAATTAAGCGAGTATATCAATTACGATACCGTAAACATAGGCGAAATGCTTAAAGACCAAAGCGGCTGGAGCACGGTGGACGGAAAATATACATTTGGAAGTGACGGAAGTCTGGCACTTACGGGAAGCGCCGGAAGAACTACACATTATGAGATGTGCGGATATGATTCTCCGCTGCCTGCCTGCACTGCTGTTAAGTTTGGGTATAAGGTAAACGTAAGCTCCAACTACTGTATAATAGGCTTGCAGAATGCGGTTGACGCATTTTTGAACGGCGGTTATGAAATCATAGTCAAGAGTAATCAGTTTGAAATTCAAAAGCATGTTGAGGGAACTGTCGGAGACCCGATAAAGACCACCGATTTAAACTTCTATATATCGGACAATAAATGGGTAGACCTTGAATTCGGAGCTTTGCAGCTTGACATAGGAACGTATGTATTCCTTAAAGCAGACGGTTATCTTGTAACGGAATTCCTTGATACGGAAGCACCGAAGTGGACGGGTGATTCAAAGTTCACATTCAGTAATCCGAGCGGAGTTCAGGCGGATTGCTATGCGGCAATCAGAGCGGCAAAAGAATAGGAGGAACAAGCTTAATGAGACATATAAAAGAAACGGCTGTAGCCGCTGCGGCTATCCTGCTGTGCCTTTCCGGCACGGCGGGAGCCGAGTACATTGACAGCGCATATTATAACTACACCTCGGGACAGGTTGAAATAAACGGCAGATTTTTTGATGGCTTTAACGGAAAATATGCAACAGTGATTGTATTAAAGGATGGCGGAGATATTGCTAATATAGACGATTCACTTGTTGAAAAGCTGGAGCAGGTGAAGATAGAAAAAGGAAGCTTTGCCGCTGCGTTTGCGCTGTCGGATTCGGAAAGCGGAAAATATACCGCCTATGTTGAAGCAGGAGGAAAGAGCAGAGCCGCAAGGTTTGCATACGCAAAAAATATTGATGAGATATTCAATGAAATCATAAGTCAGACAACGGATTCGGACTTTGCAACGAAAATTGAGCAGTATGCGGACGAGCTTAACATAAGTGACAGCATTTACGGAAGTATTTCCGATAAAGCCGCTGCGTTAAAAATGGCATATGCCGAAAAAAGTAAGGCGGATAATGCGGATAAATTAAGAGATTTAATAAAGGCGTATTCGTATGTTGAAGCTCTTAATGAGTCAAAAACGGAGCTGCTGCATGACGGGTATAATATCGTTGACGAAACAGTATTGGGATTTGATACGCTTGATAAGGATTACGGTGTAACGGCGTACAGTCTGTATAAAAATTCGATAAACGATACCGGCAGGGCAAAGGCTCTTGATGAACTTAAGGGCAAGAGCTTTAAAAATCTTGATGAAATGAAAAAGGCGTTTATCTACAATGCTTCAATAGCCGCATTGAAATATAACAAAAACGGCGGAACTGCGCACGTTAAGAGTGTGCTGGAGGATAATAATTCTGTAAACGGCTTTGACCTTACAAGCTATAAAAAACAGTCGGGAAATGCGATTGATTTAAAGCTTATAAACGGAAACGAGTGGAGCAAGTCCGATATTCAGAAAATATTAAATATGTCATCGTCTGACAGCAGCACGAACCAAAGAGGCGATGTCAGCCCCGGCGGAGGCAGAGGCAATAACAGCGGAAACACAATCGGCGGCGGAAAGCAGTCGGGCGATTATTCACAGAGTTACGATGTGAAACAGAATGATGACGGTTCATTTGCCGACATGGATAAAGCGCCGTGGGCAAAGAATGCGGTTGAAAGCTTATCAAAGCTTGGAATCATAAACGGACGTGATAAGAATACATTTGCACCTATGGAGAATGTCACAAGAGCGGAGTTTTTGAAAATGATAATATCGGCGTTCAAGCTTGACGGTGATGCAGCGGACATGAATTTCCCCGATGTTTCGGAGGATAACTGGTATTATGAATATGTGAAAACCGCATTTGCGCTGGGAATTGCAAACGGATATGATAGCGGATATTTCGGAGCGAACGACAATATTACCCGACAGGATGCGGCTGTGATTATGGCAAGAGCGGCTCAAACGGCAAATGTAAGTCTTGACGAAAAAAATGATGTAATTGATTTTACCGACAATGCGGAAATATCCGATTATGCGATTGAATCAATCAACAAGCTTGTAATGTCGGGAATACTGCACGGCAGTGACGACGGCAGATTCTGCCCGAAAGATAATTGTACAAGAGCGCAGGCGGCAGTTATGATTTCAAATATTCTCGGACAAAAGGAGGACTAATCGGTGAGAAAAAGAATTTTAGCATTAATTTGTTCAATAGCGCTTTTTTGCGGAAGTATCAGCGCATATGCCAATTTTTCCGATATGCCTGGGAATGCGAACGAAACAAGAATAGTAAATATTCTGAATAAAATCGGTATTATGAACGGGTATGAGGACGGAACGTTCAAGCCATCACAGGCAATTACACGTTCGGAATTTTCAACATTGCTGTATAAATCAATCGGGTATCTGAACACAAGCTCCGAAAGCGGCGGCGATACTGAAATCGTATCGGACAGCTTTAACTGGCGGCAGTTTTTCCTCGGTTCGGACTCGAACGACCAAAAGCTGATTTATCCCGAAGAGGAAGAACAGAACGAGGACGGAACAACTGTAACGAACGGTCCGTGGAAAGATATTGAGGAGGGCTACTGGGCATACGGCTATTTGCAGTCAATGAAGGATTTGGGAATAGTGTCGGGCTATGAGGACAATACGTTCAGACCCGAAAATACGGTTACATACAACGAAGCGATAAAAATAATTCTGAACATATGCGGCTATAAAAAATATGCCGAGGGTATGGGCGGCTATCCTGACGGTTACCGTAAAATAGCTGAGGAAAATAAGCTGCATAACGGAATATCGTCAAGCGGTAATGCGATGATGTCAAGAATGGACGCAGCAACGCTCATATATAACTCATTCAAAGTAAAGCTTGCTCCCGAGGCTGATATGGACGGAAAGCAGGACAGAAATTTTCTTAACGACATAGTCGGAGTATACACGGTAGAGGGTATGATTTCGGCGACGGATATAACATCGGTGTACGGTGGAAATCCGTGCTATAAGAAAACGGCAAAAATCGGAGATATAAGCTTTACATTTGAGGACGACATGACGGACATAAGGGACTATATCGGACGTGATGTCAGAGCGTTTCTCAAAAAGGATAAAAGTGATGATTCGTATTCTCTTATGATATTTGAGCCGACAAGCCGTGATGATGTGACTGTGATAAATAATGCTGATTTGGAAAAGTTTGAAAATAATACTTTTACATACCGAACAAGCGAGGAAAGCAGCAAGACGAAGAAGATTACGATAAGAAACGGTTCTGCCGTTATATATAACGGAAAATATCTTGATGGCTACAGCAAGGAAACATTTGAGGATATAGGAAACGGAACAATTACGGTAATCAAGAAATCAAACGCTGATTTTGACGTTGTTTTTGCGGAAACATTTGAAACGGGTTATACGGAAACAAAGAACGAGAAGAAAAAAGAGCTTACGGACTCATTGGCTGAAAACGACGCAATTATAAAATTTGACAGAAACTCGAATCAGGACGAAGTTGTGTACAGTATTTATGACGGCGGAAAAGATATTATAGAATTTGAGTCGGTGGGCGAGGGTGCGATAAACTATTACAGAAATGAAGAATATCTGAAAATGTACTATTCGACAGCGACGGTAAGCGGAACAATATCGAGCAAGTATGAAAAAGATGGTAAAATGTATCTGAAAATAGGCGGAAACGAATATGCGGTATCAAAAAGATATTATGAACATTCGGGAGCGTCAATAATGATGAACGTAGATGTAACGGCAGTTTTGGATTCGTTTGACGAGATAGCGTGGATTTCAAACGGAAGTGCGGCGCTTGAGGGATATGCTTATTTTATAAGACAGTATAAAAACGATGCCGGAGATGCACTTACTATCGAATATTACGACCTTGATGCGAATAAGGTAACGCAGGCAAATACAGTGAGTGCGGTGCGTCTGACAAATCAAAAGGGCGAGGGTGCAAAAGTAAATGCCGAAAAGCTTGCCGATACGCTTGAAGGATATGACGGAGTAATAAAGATATTAAAGAACGAAAATGAAGAAATTGAAAGATTGGAGCTGCCGAGAGATTCGGATTCCGAGGATGCGTCGGCGTTAAAGCTTGTACTTGAATCAAATGACCAAAGTACTTCGGAGAATTACAGGGACAATTTAAGGTATCTTTCAGGTATTCGTTCATTCAGCGGAAAGGCATATATCAACGAGGGAACAAAAATTTTAAATGTTCCGCAGAATAAAACCGATTATAATTATTACAGTTTATCGGATTACAAATTATTAAAAACAGAAAGTTATTTGTTTAAGCTGTATAGCTTTGATGCGGATTCACCGTATGTTAAGCTTGCAATATTGAGTAAAGCGAAAAGTACGAATTATTTTGATGCAGGTAATAAATTGCCAACGTATTTTGTACTGAGCAGAACGACTGCGGTAAATACGGATAACGAGATTGGAGTTAAGCTTCAGGTTACAGATGGCGAGACAACGTCTGAATTTTTCGCTCCCAATGAAGATGAGGGAGAGTCGGCATTTGATAAAGCAATGAATGCTTTTAATGAGCCGGCAAAATTAAAAGTATCACCCGGGGATTTTGTGCATATAGCGGTAGATGATGTAAATAATGAGGTTGTAAACGCAAGAATTGTGTTTGATGCGGACGGACTGAATCCGGCATGGTGCGGAGCTGACCCTGCGGACAATATAACCGAATGGCCGGCTGACCAACCTCATTCAAATACCATACTCGGAACGATTCCGGGAAGTACGGGATTTGCAACAGCAAAGGATTACAAAACCAATCCCGTAGGTTATACAAGCGGAGTATCGGGCGGAATAAAAACGCCGGGTAATACGGGTAACTGGCAGATGTGGATGTACGGATTTGTTTACTCATTCAAAGAGGGATTAATGGAGATAACGAGTGAAAATATCGGGGAGAATTTCAACGGAACTCCTGATAGAAAAAATTATTCCTGCTATTTTTACGACCCTAATATCGCCCCTGCAAAATATTATCTTATACACGGTAATAAAAACGGATATACGATTGAAAAAGGCGGAGCTTCCGATGTAAGAGCCTATACTCAGGTTGGTGAAAGCTGTAGCCGATGCGTATTCAACTTAGCCGGAGGTACAATGAGAGCGGTATGGATATTTGAAGAAGAATAAATAAAGTCTTGGTAAAGGGCTGCTGCATGACGCAGCGGCTCTTTGCGGTTTGATAAGGAGGAGCAACATTATGAAAACGATAAAGAATAAAGAGATATTGGTAGGAGCGGATTTTGCGGGTTATCCGCTCAAAGAAGCGGTATGCGAGCATTTGAGGGAAAAAGGCTGGGAAATAACGGATATAGGCGTAAAAAAGGATTCCGACCCTAACGATACGGATTTAATGTTTCACAGAATCGGCTTGAGGGTAGGCTCAATGATAGCGGAAAAAGAGTTTGAGCGTGCGCTGATTTTCTGCGGAACGGGAATGGGAATACATATTGCCGCAAGCAAATGCCCTCATGTTCATGCAGGCGTGGTTGAGAGCGTACCGGCAGCGTTAAGAGCAATAACGGGCAACGGCGTAAACGTGCTTGCAATGGGTGCATTTTATGTAGCGCCGCAGATGGGGTGCGATATAGCGGACGCATATCTGAATGCGGAGCTTGGAACGGGGTATGAATGGTGGCATAATTTTTATGAGTTTCATAAGCTTGCGATTGATGAGCTTGAAGCGTTTGATTATGATGAGTACAAGGCGAACGGTTTTAAAGTAAACAAGCTCGGTGATTTTGATTTAAAGCTTGAAACAAAGCCCGAATAAAACGGAGAAGCAGACATATGGAAATAACGAAAAAGATATTGGAAAAGCAAAATAATATCAACGAAAAAACACCGCTGACAGCATTTTTCGGTGACAGCGTAACACAGGGCTGCTTTGAACTGTATGTAAAAAACGACGGAGGTGTTGATACGGAATTTGAACAGAATTATGCGTATCATAAATGCTTTGCATGTATACTTTCGTATCTGTACCCCAAATGCCCCGTAAATATCATAAATGCGGGAATCAGCGGCGACGATACGTCCAATGCTTTAAAACGCATGGAAAGAGATGTTTTGGCATATCACCCCGATTTAACGGTGGTATGCTTTGGAATAAACGACAGCAATAAAGGGGAGGATTTTCTCGATACATATTACGATAATTTAAAGCGGATTTTCATAACGCTTAAAGAGTCGGGCAGCGAAGTTATCTTTATGACGCCAAATATGCTTAATACAAGGGTAAGCGAGAGAATCTGCGATGAATCGCTGAGAGATATAGCATACAGAAAAGCGGATATTCAAAACAGCGGATTGTTTGATAAGTATATCGAATACGGAAAACGTGCGGCAAATGAATGTGATGTGCGGATATGCGACGTATATTCAAAATGGAAAATGCTTGCGAAAAACGGAGTTGACACAACGGAGCTTTTGTCAAACAAAATAAATCACCCGAAAAGGGAAATGCACCGTCTGTTTGCGTATTCGCTTATTGAGGAAATAATGAAGTAGCGGAATGGAGAAATAATATATGTTATATAAAAGAAATAAAGAAAAGCAGCTTTCGGACGAATTGTTTAAAAATCCCGCATCGGAATATCGGGGTTCGCCGTTTTGGGGGTGGAACTGTGAACTTGACAGAGATGAATTATTAAGTCAGATTGATATTTTGAAACAAATGGGATTCGGGGGTTTTCATATACATTCACGCACAGGATTAATAACGGAATATCTGGGCGATGATTTTATGAAGCTTGTATCGGATTGCTGTAAAAAAGCGAAAAAAGAAAATATGCTTGTCGGCTTGTATGACGAGGACAGGTGGCCGTCGGGAGCTGCCGGCGGAATAGTAACGAAAGACAAGCGTTACAGACAAAGATATTTGCTTATGACAGTAACCCCGATAAATGCGGAAACCGATTTTGATAAAGCGTATTCAAACGGCAGTGCGTATTACATAGCCGAATTTAATGTTGCGCTTAATGAAAAAGGGGAGCTTGCGTCATACACAAAAACAAGGGAAATGCCGAAAGAGAATGAAACAAAATGGTATGTATATACTCTGACGCAGAAGCCCGATTCATGGTATAATGGTCAAACGTATGCCGATACACTTTCAAAGAAAGCGATTGATAAATTTATTGAGGTTACATATGACGGCTATAAAAAAGCTGTGGGAGAGCATTTCGGTGAAACCGTACCGACCGTGTTTACAGATGAGCCGCAGTTTGCACGCAAGGGAACGTTGCCGTTTGCCGACAGCAAAAGCGATGTAACGATTCCGTGGACAATGTACTTTGATGAGCTGTTTAAAGAACGCTATGGCTTTGATATAATTGATAAGCTTCCCGAAATATTCTGGGAGTTGCCCAACGGAGAAGCGTCAAGGGCAAGATATTTGTATCATGAGTTCGGTACGCAGCTGTTTACGGACGCATTTTCGGCGAATTTGGGTAATTGGTGCAGAAATAACGGAATTGAGCTGACAGGTCATATGCTGTGTGAGGAATCGCTGTATTCGCAGGCAAGTACAATAGGCGAGGCAATGAGGGCATATCCGCATTACGGTATTCCGGGGATTGATATACTGTGTGACAATTACGAATATACAACGGCAAAGCAGGCGCAGTCTGCCGCTCATCAATACGGCAGAGAGGGCGTTATGTCGGAGCTTTACGGAGTAACGGGCTGGGATTTTGATTTCAGAGGACATAAGGCACAGGGCGACTGGCAGGCGGCTTTAGGTGTAACGCTGAGGGTTTTGAGCGTTGCATGGGTAACGATGAAGGGCGACGCAAAGCGTGATTACCCCGGTTCGATAAATTATCAGTCAGGCTGGTATAAGGAATATTCATATATAGAAAATCATTTTGCAAGATTAAGCACGGTACTTACAAGAGGCAAGCCGATTGTAAAAATAGGCGTTATTCACCCGATTGAAACGTATTGGCTGAATTTCGGACCCAATGCCGATACTGCCGCAAAAAGAGATTCACTTGACGGGCAGTTCCATAATATTGCGGAATGGCTGCTGTTGGGGACTATGGATTTTGACTATATATGCGAGTCGCTGCTGACAGAACAGGTCGGAGAAATATCCGATACTCTTTCCGTAGGCGAAATGAAGTACTCAGCGATTGTCGTTGCGGGGTGTGAAACATTAAGAAGTACAACAGTTGATATATTGAATAAATTTGCAGATAATGGCGGAAAAGTAATATTTGTCGGAAACGCTCCGAAGTATACAGATGCCGTTAAATCCGATAAACCGTCCGAACTTTATGATAAGTGTATACACTGCGGCTGTACAAAGGGTGAGCTGCTTGAAGCCCTTGCGGAGGAAAGAACGGTTGAGGTGCGTGAAGAGGACGGAAAGCTGTCGGATAAAATGTGTTATCAGTTAAGACAGGATAACGGTTGCCGATGGTTATTTATTGCGAACATGAAATATGAAGCCGAGTCAATATATGAAACAGGCTCAATAGACCTTGCCGTTGCGAAAAACAGAATAATTATCGTAAAAGGAGAGTATACCCCGATTGTGTATGATACTGTAACGGGTGATATTAAGGATATTGATTTTGAAATCAAGAACGGGAATACGGTCATATATTATACATTTTTCAGAAACGACAGCCTGCTGCTGAAGCTTGCGGAGCCGACCGAAAGAAAGCATAAAATTCAAAAATGCAAAAATGAATCGATATCTGTTCAGTATATCAAGGATACGGTTGATTACAGGCTTTCCGAGCCTAATGTTATGATTCTGGATATTGCGGAATATTGCGTTGATAATGAGCCGATGAGAGAAGCGGAGGAAGTAAGAAAAATTCAGTATACCGTAAGAGAAGAACTGGGATTTGAAAACGGAAGAATGCAGCCGTGGGCGATGCCGTCCGAAACAATGCGGCATACGGTAACGTTGAGATATAAGTTTTTCAGTGAATTTGATATATATGGAGCAAGGCTTGCATTGGAGGACGCGGCAGTATCGGAGCTTGTATTCAACGGTGAAAAGATAAGCCGCGAAACGGACGGATATTTTACCGATAAAGCAATTAAAACGGTTAAACTGCCGTGTATAAAAAACGGTGAAAATATTCTCGAAATAACACAGCCGACAGGTAACCGTTCAACTGTAGAGGCGTGCTTTATCTTGGGTGATTTTAAAGTAAAGCTTGAGGGAATTAAGAAAACTCTCGTACCGCCGTCAAAGCAGCTCGGGTTCGGAGATGTTGTGATGCAGGGAATGCCGTTTTACGGTGCAAATATAGATTACTGTACGGATATAGAAGCGCCGTGCGATTGCAGCGCTGTTATAGCGGTAAGAAATTACAGAGGAGCATTGATGAGAGTAAGCCTTGATGAAAAGGATTTGGGAATTATAGCATATGCACCGTATGAGGTGAAAGCGGATAATGTGAAAAAAGGAAAGCACAGACTGAAAATTACTCTTTACGGAACGAGAAACAACTGTTTCGGAGCACTGCACAATACAGATGATAAGCTGCGCTGGATAGGCCCTGAGGCGTGGAAATTTATGTACGACGGAAAAGACAGGTGGAAATATGAATACAGCCTGAAGCCAATGGGAATTTTGGTGAGCCCCGAAATTAAATATTACAAGGAGTGCAATATATGAATATACCAAAAGCAATACAGGAAAGAATAAAGCTTTATTCGGATAAATTAAATAAATACCCGAAATTAAAAGCAATGTACAAAAACTGCTATGAGCATACAATAAAAACGGCACTGAAAAAATGCGATGACGGAACATATTTTGTTCTTACGGGAGATATACCCGCAATGTGGCTCAGGGATTCCTCGGCACAGATAACGCATTATATACCTCTTGCAGGGGATAAGGAAATTGCGGATATAATAGAGGGTGTTATAAAAAGACAGTTTATGTATATAAAAACAGATTCCTATGCAAATGCGTTTAACGAGTATCCCAACAGCAGTGAGGGACATCCGAATGATATTCCGAAAAACAGCCCGTGGGTGCATGAGAGAAAATACGAGGTTGATTCGCTATGCTATCCGATAAGAATATTGTATATGTACTGGAAACAAACGGGAAACGAAGAAATCATAAAGAAAAGCCTTGAAGAAATTGCAGAAATAATTGTAAATCAATTTAAGACGGAGCAGTATCATTTTGAGAAATCACCGTACAGATTTACACGGCCCGACCCAAATGCGCCGTGGGACACGATATATAATGACGGAATGGGAAACCCGGTTAAATATACGGGAATGACATGGTCGGGCTTCCGCCCGAGTGACGACGGGTGTGAGTACGGATATTTGATTGCGTCGGAGATGTTTGCGGTTGTTATTCTGGGATGTATGAGTGAAATGCTCAAAAGCGTATGCGGTAATGAGAAATTGGCAAAAGAATGCGAAAAGCTGAAAAATGAAATTGACAGCGGAATTAAGAAATTCGGAATGGTCAAGCATGAAAAATACAGAAAAATTTATGCGTGCGAAACTGACGGAATGGGACATTATTCAATGATAGATGACGCAAATATTCCGAGTTTGCTGTCGATACCGTATATAGGATATGCGGATATAGAGGACGAAACGTATCAAAACACAAGACAATTTCTGTTAAGCGCCGAAAACCCGTTTTACTTTGAGGGGAAATATGCAAGAGGAATAGGCTCACGTCATACGCCGAAGAATTACATATGGCATATGGCGCTTGCGATGCAGGGGCTTACGTCGGACAGTGATGAGGAAAAAAGAGAAATTATTGACATGATAGTTAATACCGACGCAGATACGGGATATTTGCATGAGGGGTTTAATGCGGACAATCCGAATGAGTACACAAGAGAGTGGTTTACATGGCCCAATTCGCTTTTTGCGGAGTTTGTTGAACGATGCGTTGATGAGGGCGTTTTGTGAGAATGAGGTATTTGAAATAAAGAAAAGAGGAAATAAAAATGAACAACATAGAAAAAATGTACAGCAGAATGAAGGAAATGGTTTGATTTTATACAGTAATGCCTGAGCTTTCTGCGAATGAGAAATTGGCGGAAAAGATGACGTAAATGACGTTATTTAAACATCTATGGAAATCATTTGAGAATGATAAAAAATTAAGACAGACTATATATTCATTTGCGTGTGAGGAATATGTACAAAAAGGAAATGAATATAAGGAACCAAAGCTTTTGCGTGGTGATTTAAAGTCGGGAATGGAGCATGCGGCGGTAAAATATGAATCAAATATAAAAATTCAGAACAGACAGGCAAGAAGAGACTGTGTAAGCTATGGTTGTTTGCCATACAAAAAAATAATAAGTAGGAATATAGATTTGGCACTTTCAGTGTATTCAAATGGATGGCGGAGTGGTATCTTGAATTATTTAATATGATATTTGAACATAAAGAGCCATTTAAGGTAACAACGCACGGCAAACAAAACATACGATGAACTGATGGGCGGAATTGGAGTAAATGGTAAAAATGACATTAAAAGTAAGAAAAAACTAATAAGCGCAGAATGCTGACAGACAAAGAAAAACAAGCGATTTTTAATAACTTTGATAAGTTTTTGGGATTTGAACAAGGCTTACTGATGCTGCTGTATTATACGGGAATGAGAAAAAATGAAATTCTCGCATTGCAGAAAAAGGATATAGACTTGAAAAAGAAGATAATTCATGTTTGTAAGACTTTAGTCAGCGGAAAGAATTA
>CAKSGG010000039.1 GCA_934454215.1 uncultured Clostridia bacterium | reverse complement strand
CGTTAAAGAGGCGAGGGTGGCAATAATCGAGGAAATGGCTCAGAAAATAATGATTTAATTTTGGGCGTTATTTATTTAATGTAAAAATATTTTTGAAAGAAAGGAAAGAATTATGAACACATTAAAACAAGCCAAAATAGGAGATACAGTCTCCGTAGTAAAGCTTCACGGAGAGGGAGCGGTAAAACGCAGACTTATGGACATGGGCATAACAAAGGGTACGGAGGTTTACATAAGAAAGGTTGCACCTTTGGGAGACCCGATTGAGGTAACTGTCAGAGGATATGAGCTTTCGTTAAGAAAAGCCGACGCAGAAATGATAGAAATAAAGTAATTGAGAAAGGATTGATTAAACTATGAATATCAGAATCGCCCTTGCGGGTAACCCTAACTGCGGTAAAACTACATTGTTTAATGCTTTGACGGGTTCAAATCAGTTTGTCGGAAACTGGCCTGGAGTTACGGTTGAGAAAAAAGAAGGTAAATTGAAAAAGCATGACGGTGTAATAATTACCGACCTTCCGGGTATTTATTCGCTTTCGCCGTATACGTTGGAAGAGGTTGTTGCAAGAAACTACCTTATAGGCGAAAGACCCGACGCAATATTAAATATTATTGACGGTACTAACCTTGAACGTAACCTGTATCTTACAACACAGCTTACGGAATTGGGTATTCCGGTTGTTATAGCAATTAACATGATGGACGTTGTAAAAAAGAACGGCGACAAGATTAATATATCGGAGCTGTCAAGAGAGCTTGGCTGCAAGATTATAGAAATTTCAGCGCTTAAAGGCGACGGCGTAATGACGGCTGCCGAGGAAGCAATAAAGGCGGCTCAAAACGGAAAGACTGTTCCTATGCACACATTCTCAGGCCCCGTTGAGCATGCAATCGCTCATATAGAAGAGGCTGTTCTTCACGAAATGCCTGAAGATGAGCAAAGATGGTACGCTATCAAGATATTTGAGCGCGATGAAAAGGTAATTGAAAAGCTTGGCATAAAGCCGGAAGCTATGGTACATATAGAGGCTGATATAAAGGCGGCTGAAGATGAACTTGATGATGATGCGGAAAGTATAATCACAAATGAGCGTTATATTTATATAGCTCAGATTATAAAGGGCTGCTATAAAAAGAAAAATGCGGGCAAGCTGTCAAACTCGGATAAGATTGACCGTGTTGTTACAAACCGCTGGCTGGGACTTCCGATATTTGCGGTAATTATGTTCCTTGTTTATTACATAGCAATGGTTGGCGTAGGTTCTATGGCAACGGACTGGGCAAATGACGGATTGTTCGGCGACGGCTGGCATTTGTTCGGAATAGGAACGGCACAGTATGAGGAAAAGGCGGATGAATTTGGAGGAGCTGCCGAAATCGTAAACGGATATATCGAATATGCAGCGGACAACGGAGTTGATACAGAGGCTGTTTCGGAGACTCTTGATACAGAGTCGGAAAGTTTCAGTGCGGACGATGCAAAGGCTGCTCTTGATAAATTTGCAGAGGATGCAAAGAACATAAGCGAAGCGACATATACCGTTGTTGATGAAGAGACAATGGCAGATGAAGAGGTTACTGCAAGCTATGATGAGCTTACAGATGCAATAAAGACATATGAAGATTATGACTGCACTGAGCCTGACCCGGCAGATTTCGGAGTATGGGTACCGGGCGTACCTGTATTGATTGGAGATTTGCTTGAAAAAGCAAACTGTGCGGAATGGCTTTCTGGACTTATTCTTGACGGTATCGTAGCCGGCGTCGGAGCGGTACTTGGATTCGTTCCTCAGATGCTTGTATTATTCCTGTTGCTTGCATTCCTTGAGGCTTGCGGATATATGTCAAGAATCGCATTCGTGCTTGACAGAATTTTCAGAAAATTCGGACTTTCGGGTAAATCGTTCATACCTATGCTTATAGGTACGGGCTGCGGTGTTCCGGGCGTTATGGCTTCAAGAACAATCGAAAATGACCGTGACAGAAAAATGACAATCATGACAACGACATTCATTCCTTGCGGAGCTAAGGTTCCGTTCATAGCAATGATTGCCGGAGCGATTTTCTCAGGCTCTGCATGGGTTGCAACATCGGCATACTTCATCGGTATGGCTGCAATAATCATTTCGGGAATTATGCTTAAGAAAACAAAGATGTTTGCCGGAGACCCTGCACCATTCGTTATGGAATTGCCTGCATATCATATGCCTACATTGCTGAACGTACTGCGCAGTATGTGGGAGCGCGGATGGTCATTCATTAAAAAAGCCGGAACAATCATCCTACTTTCAACGATACTTGTTTGGTTTACAACATACTTCGGATTTGTAGATGGACAATTTACAATGCTTTCGGACGAACAGCTTGACATGAGTATACTTGCTGTAATAGGAAACGCTATTTCATGGATATTCAAGCCTTTGGGCTGGGGTACATGGCAGGCAACGGTTGCTTCAATTACAGGACTTGTTGCAAAGGAAAACATTGTCGGTACAATGGGTATTCTTTACGGCAGCGGAGACAGTTCGGTTTACGCAAATATGGCACAGGCATTTACAGGTATTACAGCTTATTCATTCCTGGTATTCAATCTGCTTTGCGCTCCGTGTTTCGCGGCAATCGGTGCTATCAAGCGTGAGATGAACAATGCAAAATGGACTTGGTTTGCAATCGGTTATCAGTGCTTGTTCGCTTATGCGATTGCATTGGTTATAAACCAGCTCGGCGGATTGTTTACGGGTAATACAAATATTATAGGTGTTGTAGTTGCTTTGGCTATTATTGTAGGAATAGTATATATGCTGTTTAAGCCTTATAAAGAAGCAAATACATTAAAGGCTAACGTAAAAATAAACTGATAAAAAAGCGGTTAAAGGGGGATTTTGTATGGCTTGGCTTTTGAATAATATAGGAACGATTATAGTACTTGCTGTGTTACTGGCAATTGTTACACTGATAATACTTCATATTAAAAAAGATAAAGCCGCGGGAAAATCCTCCTGCGGCTGCGGCTGTAAAAACTGCGCTATGCAGGGAAAATGCCACGGAGGAAAGAAGGTATAAGCATGGAAAACAGCATTGGGGCGGTTTTATGTAAAATGTCGGCGCTGCTGTTTTGCGGCTTTGCCGTTATATTGTTGTCGTGTATAAAAAGAAAATGTAAAAAATATTTAAAAATGAACAGTCGTTTCACGGCGGTGGATAGGAGGAAAAGAAAATGAAATTGTTGGATTGCATAAAAAATGAAAAGGTATTATGTTTTGTGGGCGGTGTGCTTGCCGCAACTTACGGCGTGAAGGCTGTAAAGAGTGAGAAAACCAGAAAGGTCTGTGTATCGGGATTGGCAAAATGTATAAAGCTTCAGAATGACGCACAGGAGGCGTTTAAGAATATGAAAGAAGAAGCAGAGGATATTTGCTATGACGCAAAAAAAGAGGCAAAGTCCGAGTAATTGAGAAAAGAAGGTAGCGGCATTGAAATACAGAATTATTTATGATTCGCCGGGACGTCTTCGTCTGCGCTGCGGAAACGGAGCTTTTTCAAAAGAACAGGAAATGAGCCTTGCGTCAAAGCTGAACGGTATTGACGGAGTCTGTTCATCGGAGGTCTGTTCGGTGAACGGCGGAATACTTGTTTATTATGACGGTGATATAAAAAGCAAATTACTTGAAAAGGTAGAGAATATTAATGCCGATGATTTGGATATACAGCCGCTGTCGGCAATACAATCTGTTGATGAGGAATTTAAAAGAGATTTTTACGGAATAATCCGTAAAAGAATACTTATGAAGTTTTTTGTTCCGTCTTTTTTGAGACTGCCTTTAACGGTGCTCAGAGCAGTTCCCTTTGTGAAAAAAGGCTTAAAGGGATTATCACAGGGCAGGCTTAATGTTGATGTTCTTGACGCTGTATCGGTAACGGCATCAATTATAAGCGGCTCAACATCAACGGCGTCATCAATAATGACCCTGCTGAATATATCATCACTGCTTGAGGGATATACAAGGAAAAAGGCGAAAAATGCTTTATCGGACAGCCTGTCAATTAATATTGACAAGGTATGGAAAATTTCCGATGATAAGGAATATTGCATACCGCTCTCCGATATTAAGGTAGGAGATATTATCCGTGTTCGCAGCGGCAGCATGATACCCGTCGACGGAGCTGTAAAATACGGTTCTGCGGAGGTAAACGAAGCGTCAATGACAGGCGAGAGCGCACCGCAGATGAAAGAAACCGGAATGAGCGTTTATGCCGGTACTGTAGTGGAAAACGGAAGTATTGACATAGAGGCGGTAAAATTACCCGATGACAGCCGTATTCAAAGTATTGTGGATATGATAGAAAATTCTGAGGACTTAAAATCGAGCGTTCAGACTAAAGCGGAAAAGTTTGCGGACAGTCTTGTTCCATTCAGCTTTTTGATGAGTGCGGCGGCGTATTTGTTTACGGGAAACGTAACAAAGGCTTTGTCGGTTCTTATGGTTGATTACTCATGTGCGATTAAGCTTTCAACTCCGATATGCGTTATATCGGCAATGAAAGAGGCAACCAATTACGATATTATGATAAAGGGCGGCAGATTCTTGGAAAATTATGCATTTGCCGACACGATATTGTTTGATAAAACAGGCACTTTGACGGTATCATGTCCTGATTTGGCGAAGGTAATTGCCTTTAACGGATATGAAGAAGATGAGATTTTGAAAATATCGGCGTGCCTTGAAGAACATTTTCCGCACAGCGTTGCAAAAGCGGTTGTCCGTGCGGCGGCTGAGAAAGGCTTGGAGCATACGGAAGAACACGCAGATGTGAAATATATCGTTGCTCACGGAATAGCTTCGGAGCTGAGGGGAGAAAGAACCTTAATCGGCAGTGCGCATTTTGTTTTTGATGATGAAAAAATAAGTATAGATGACGAACAGCGGGAGATTATAACTAAGCTGGGCGAGAAATATTCTATGATATATCTTGCTATAGGGGAAAGGCTGTGCGGTATACTTTGCATTGAAGACCCGATAAGAGATAATGCCGATAAGGTTATAGGCAAGCTTAAAGAAGAGGGTTTTTCGGATATTATAATGATTACCGGCGACGGTGAAACTACAGCGGCAAACGTATGCAAAGAACTTGGAATTGAGAAATTTTATGCGAAGGTTCTGCCGGAGGATAAGCTGAATATTGTAAATTCGATAAAAGCCGATAAGCATAAGGTTGTCATGGTCGGAGACGGAATAAACGATTCGCCCGCACTGGCTGCGGCTGATGTGTCAATTGCGATGAAAGACGCATCGGATATTGCCCGTGAGGTTGCGGATATAACGCTTTTATCATCAGATTTGGGACGGCTGATTGTACTGCGGAAATTAAGCGAAAAGCTTTTTGAACGTATTCGTTCAAATTATAGGTTTATAACGGTATTTAACAGCGGCTTGCTTTTGCTGGGAATGGGAGGATTTATTTCGCCCGTGGCAAGCGCATTGCTGCATAATTTGTCAACAATGGGGATATGTGTTAAGAGTATGAAACCGTTTCTTCTGAAAGGAGAGGAAGATGTTATTTTCGACTAAAAAGAAATATATGTTCATTATTTACGAATTGAGCAATAAAGACGGCGTTGTCAGGAGTATAGATATTTCAAAGGCTCTCGGCGTGAAAAAGGCGAGTGTTTCTCTGATGCTGCCGAATTTGGTTGAGGATAACATGATTGAGCGTACTGATAACGGAAGTGTTGTATTTACGGAAAAGGGAGCTGTTTTTGCAGGTGAGCTTTATCTGAAATATATTACGCTGTATCAGTTCTTTAAGGGTGTATTGAACAGCAGTGATGAAAATGCAAGAAAGGACGCAATATGCTGTTTATGCTCGCTCACTGATGAAAATGTTGACAGTATTACGGAATATATATTAAAAAACGGCGGAGGAGGCGCCGCATAGGGCGGCGCTTTCAAAGCAAATAAGGAGTGAAAAAATATGAGTATTGTAATAGTAGGAGGACATGACCGTATGCACTGTAAGTATAAGGAGATTTGCAAGAAATACGGCTGCAAGTGCAAGGTGTTTACACAATGTCCGGCAAATTTTAAAAATCAGATAGGATGTCCCGATATGGTAGTTGTATTTACGGGAACGGTCGCACATAAAATGGTTGCGGTTGCTTCACGTCAGGCTGAAAAAACGGGAGCATATGTAAAGCATTGCAATTCGTCAAGCGGAAGTGCATTGGATGAGGCTTTAAAGGATTACTTTGCTGCGGAAGCGTAAATTTTTTTGATAGTGAGTTAGTTAAAACTAACCGAGGCGGAGGAAAAAATGCTTGAAATGTTAATTGCGCGTCATTGCGGACCGGCGCTCGCAGGTATAAAACCGGGAAATTTAGTGTCCTGCTACAAAGACAGGATTCCAAATATAAAGTCTGAAATTGAAAGATTAAACGGGGAATTAAATGTTAAAGGAATATTCTTGGAAACGGTATGTGAATGTAATGCAAGAGTGCTTTTGCTTGTTTACCGTAAAAAGCAGCTTGAAGAATACTTGAAAAGAACTGAGATACAGGAGTTGCTTGCCGCTTACGGATATGAAGAGCTTAACAATGTCTGTGAATATATAGAGCGCCTTAAAACGAGGCTTAACGGAAATGAATTCCCTCATGAAATAGGAGCATTTTTGGGTTATCCTGCACACGACATATATGGGTTTATAAATCATAAGGACAGCGGCTGTCTGCTTGTCGGCGAGTGGCGTGTATATGAGGATGCGGAAAAGGCGAAAGTGCTTTTTGAAAGATATGAAACTTGCAGATGTGCAATTGTAAAAAGACTGATGCAGGGAAAAACGCTTGCACAGATATTCTGTGCCGCATAAATCAGCAAACAATAGTGCCGAAAGGCAGGTTGTTAATATATAACTTTAAAGGAGGTTTTACACATGAGTAAAACGGCAATTATTTATTGGAGCGGAACAGGTAATACCGAGGCAATGGCTGAGGCAATACTTGACGGCGCAAAGGAAGTTAATTCGGAAGTAGGCTATTTTACGGTTTCGGAAATATCTGCTGATGATGCGGCAGGATATGATACTTTGATTTTAGGCTGCCCCGCAATGGGAGCTGAAGAATTGGAGGAAGAAGAATTTGAACCGTTTTTCGCTGCTCTTGAGAGTAAAATTTCAGGCAAAAACATCGTATTGTTCGGTTCGTACGGCTGGGGCGACGGTGAATGGATGAGAAATTGGGAAGAACGTGTCACGGCTGCCGGAGCAAAGCTCATAAACGGCGAGGGATTGATTGTGAACGAGGCTCCCGATGATGACGGAATTGCAAGATGCAAGTCTTTGGGAAATAAGGCTGCTTCAATATAATCTAAAATGAATAAGGGACTGCTTTTGCAGTCCCTTATTCATCATCTCCTATTGTAAGCACAAACCATAGAGCTGTAATAAGTGCCAGCCCCACGCCTCCGCCCAAAAGTGCGGCAGGCAGTTTGATTCCGTCATTAAATCTTTTTTCTATATTAAGCTTTGGCAGTTTTATGCCCATATCTTCAAGACTTTTTTTTGCCTTTATTTTCCCTGACGCTTTTTTATATAAAAGCGGACATCTGGAATATTCATCTTTTATTTGTGTCAATTCACTATCCGAAAGCGGAATACAGTCAGCGTTGACTTTTAATATCTGATAGCCTTCGGGAAGAACGTCGGTTCTTCTGAGCAGTGTATAATTATAAAATGAACGGTCGGTTGAAAATCTTACATAGTATAATTCATCGCCTAAATTATATACGTTTGTTATAAGATAAAATCTGTCCGTACAGTTCTTTTTATCCAGCTGAGATTTATAATCTTCGATGGTTTTGCAGTTTAATATGTCAAAGCTTGTGTAATTTACAGCTTTAGATAAGACATTTTCAAGCTTATCCTCGTCCGACGGCTCAAGATGTTCTGCTATATCTTCGAGCGTTACGCTGTCAGCGGCAGCGTCCTTCATTTTTGAAAAAAACGTATCAAGCGGTTTATTATAATCTGTCACGCTTACGTTTGGATGAAAATACACATTGTTAAAATTCATTATACCCCAATCATAAACGTTTTTCGGCTTGTTGACATACATAAACATATCACCGTTAATAACCGTATAATATTCTTCGCTGACAAGCACGTTATTTTCGTACTCTTTGTATGAAACATAGCGTTTTTCGTTGTTGCTGCCTAAATTAAATTCGCCCATGCGGTTATGAGGAATATCGGAATATGACTTGTTTAGCTCGGCAATCTTCTCTGCCTTTTTTGTTTGCTCGTTATATTTCCAGACATGAACCTCGCCCGAATGAGTATCACTGTTCATTGTAAAAACAACAAGATACGGATTATCGTTTGCGTCAAAATTAATTATGTCGGCATATACGATTCCGCCGGGAGAAATTTCACCGCCGTCGGTATCGAAAAATTCCTGTTGGGGATTGTCCGATTTTATAACGCCGTATTCCCATATCATATCATTAAGTGCGTATCCATAGGAGGCAGACATTCTTCCGACAATTTCATCGGCAAAAACAGGCTCAATGCAATTTACCGCAAGCACAGCAGCGCTTATAAAATATATTAATCTGTAAAACAGTTTTTTTAACTTTATGATAAATTCGCACCTCCCGTCATTTTGTTTTTACGTATACTGTCCCCAAGTTTACATAATTTTATTATATTAGACAATGTGTGACATTTCAAGTTTCTTTTTATTAATTTTATGTAACATAAATTTCAAAAAAAATTCAATGTGACAAAACCTCTCTGTTTTTGACAAAGGATTTTAAAGGTAATTTATGGAAATATATATTTAGGTATAAAAAAGGAGAGTTTGCAGTTATGGAAATGAACGTAATCGGAAGACATCGCCTCCTTGCCGTCAGGCTCAGCGGCGATATTGACCATCACAGCGCACACAGTATCAGCACGGAAATCGACAGGGAATTTATGCGCAGGGGAGTGCGTAATCTTGCACTTGATTTTTCGGGGACAGGCTTTATGGATTCATCGGGAATCGGGCTTATTATGGGTCGCTGTAAAAAAGTCGCCGCAATAGGCGGTAAGCTTTTTGTATACGGAATGAACGGCAGCATAAAACGTATGCTGAATATGTGCGGTATGGAAAAAATCGTTATTATGGCAGATACTGCCGATGATATTATGGAGGGTTTATATAGATGAACAGAATGAAACTTGAATTTTTAAGCCGTTCGGAAAACGAAAGGTTTGCAAGAATGACGGCGGCTGCATTTTTGCTGGAGCTTGACCCGACGGTTGAGGAATTGTCGGAGATTAAAACTGCCGTGTCGGAAGCGGTAACGAACGCTATTATTCACGGATATAATTTGGGAGAGGGAATTATTACTCTTGAGGGGATTTTGGAAGATAATACGGTTACATTTATAATAACGGATAACGGCGTCGGAATCGCAGACATTAATCTTGCACGTCAGCCGCTGTATACGGACAAGCCCGAGCTTGAACGTTCGGGCATGGGCTTTACTGTCATGGAATCGTTTATGGATAAGGTATATGTTGAAAGCGAGCCGAATAAAGGTTCAAAAATTACATTGGTTAAAGCTTTAGAGGTGGGAAATGAGAGATAATGCTGCTTTAATAACCAAAATACAAAAAGGTGATAAGCAGGCAAAGGATACTATGGTCGAAGAAAATATGGGACTGGTATACAATATAGTCAAACGTTTTTCGGGGCGGGGCTGTGAAAGGGAGGATTTAGTTCAGATAGGTGCAATAGGATTGATTAAGGCTATAAATAAATTTGATACATCATATGGCGTTCAGTTTTCTACCTATGCGGTTCCGATGATTATGGGTGAAATACGCCGTTTTTTGCGTGATGACGGAATGATTAAGGTCAGCCGTTCATTAAAGGAAACCG
The DNA here is from genome assembly GCA_934454215.1 of uncultured Clostridia bacterium. Lineage (GTDB taxonomy): Bacteria > Bacillota > Clostridia > UBA1381 > UBA1381 > Ornithomonoglobus_A. The sequence continues at coordinate 15,335 of CAKSGG010000039.1, read as the reverse complement.
CAATGAAAGGTAGAAGGGCACAGGAAATACTTCAAAAACGGCTTGACCGTGAGCCGACAATAACCGAAATTTCGGAAGAATGCGGAATAGGAGCGGACGAGCTTATTGAGGCATTTGACGCTGTTACGCCTCCGGACTCAATATATGAAAGCATATATTCAAACGGCGGAAATGAAATTAAGCTTATGGATACAATTTCGGATTCGGGCTGTGAGGACGATATTGTAAACAAAGTTATGATTTCCGATGTTTTAAAAAAGCTCAAGCCCCGTGAACGCAATATATTGATAATGAGATATTTTAAGGGTAAAACACAGGCGGAAACATCAAAAATAATAGGAGTATCACAGGTTCAGATTTCACGGCTTGAAAAGAAAATTATAGAAAAACTTAAACAAAACATGTAAATTTTTTAATATACTCTCTGCCCCGATATCCAAATAATGAAAACGATTAATATATTAAACCTTACATATTTTGATGAAAAGACCAAAGATATGTGAGGTGATATACAAAAAATGTCTGAATAAAAATGGGGTAAACAAAGCATTTTTTATCTCATAGGGCAAGCATAAACTTTTAAATATTATTGGAAGGCAATATAAGATAAAATAAACTCAAATAAGAGCAGTTGTGACATGGTAAAACTATATACGAAACAAAGCGGAATAATTTGTTTTAAGCTTTAATGAATAAGACTTGGTAACGTACCGAGTCTTATTTTTTATGCAAAGCTCAGTAAAATTTTATGCTCCGAATAATAATGCAAGTTGTAAAATATCCTATTCGATTTGCAAAATATCCTATTGAAATGGCAACACGGCATATGTTAAAATATTTATAGAAAAAATCGTTTAAAGAAAGGAATAGTTATGTTATCGGTAGTTGTTGTAGATGATGACCCGCAGGTTAGGATGGGAATTAAAAAAATAGTAAAATGGGAACAATACGGCGTTGACAAGCTTGCGATATTAAGCAATGGCAGAGAAGCGTGGGAGTACATATGTGATAATGAAGTGAACTTACTGATAACCGATATCAGGATGCCGCTTATGGACGGATTTGAACTGAGCCGCAGAGTAAAATCCCAGTATTCGTCAATAGAAATTGTTTTTTTAAGTGCGTATGCCGAATTTGAATATGCAAAAAGTGCAATTGATGTCGGCGTCAGGAAATATATATTAAAGCCGATAGACAGACAGGGAATTAACGATATTTCCGATGTGATACAGCAAATAGCCAAGGAAAATAAAGAAAACAATGCAATTGACTATAAAAGAAAAGAGTTTATCGAGCATATTACAGAGGTGTTCAAACAAAATGATACAGAATTAATCAAAAAAGAAATAATAAATACAAGCAGTGAAGATATTGACAAATTAAAAGAATATTACACCTTTATATTTGAATGTCTTAAAATTGTTACGGATACGGACGTACGTGCAATTGTGGACTGTCTGAATGATATTGATGATTTGCAGGAGCTTCGGGAGTATGTGTTAAACAAATTAAATTCAATTCATCATATCTACAATATAACGTCAAACGGAAATACCAAAATGATGATAGAATTTGTAAAGCAGTATATAGACGATAATATAAGCGACAGGAATTTAGACGTAAATAATATTGCCGCAATGATGAATATGGGGGCTTCATACGTTATAAAAATCTTTAAAGAACAGGAACGGGAAACGATTTTTCAATATATATTAAAACAAAGAATGTCAAAAGCGAAAAGATTGATAGAGGAAACCGATTTAAGCATTAAGGAAATTTCGCAGAAGGTCGGATATGAGGACCAAGGACTGTTTACAAGAAATTTCAGAAGATTATGCGGAGTAAGCCCGCTTGAATACAGAGAGCTGAACAGAAAATAGGCTAAATAAGGAGAAAGATTTATGAAGAGTTTAAAGAAAATTGCAATACTCATGCTTTTAAGCGGAGCTTTATCCGTTTGCGCATATGCCGAAGATTTGAATTTTAATATAACAAATACAACAGATGAGGCAGGCGACGAAAATATAATAATATCAATTAATAACGAAGATGTAAAATGGGCGTCCTTGTATATTACAAATTCGGACGGAAAAATAGTTTTTGCCGATGATTTATATACGGATTTGGACGGGAATAAATCAAATTACAAAATAACAAAGGCTGCTCCCAAATACAGAACATATAACATTTATGCGTCAATAACAAAAAAAGACGGAAGTGTAATTACAAATACCGATAATCCGAAAATCTTAACTTTATATACATACAAGGAGAAAATGGATATTATAAATAATATTCTTGACGGAAAAGCGGATTTGAAAGAATGTTATGAGATTTTGGGCATAGAGGAAAGTCCGCTGTGTGCTGTGTTAAATAATGACAGCGCCGTTACCGAATGTTTGCGCAAACTGCTGAAAGACAGTGAAATAACGCCGTCGGCTTTTACGGACAAGTATATTGACGCCGTAATCGAGACTGCATTGAAAAGTAAAAATTATGAAGTTATAAAATACATGGTTTCAAGCATGGGCGAACAAATAAATATTGATAAAACTTCGGAAGAAACCAAATGGGCGGAGGCTTTTGACGAAAGTCAAAAAAAGGCTTTTTTTGAAAGGTTAAGTGAATGTGAATATAAAAATACTGAGGCTTTGGTAAATGAGTATTACAAGCAGGCGTTTTTGATAAGATTTGAAAAGATACACAGCAGTGCCGTTAAGGATTTTATTGAAAAACATTCCGAAAAATATTATGAAAATGAAAAGCTGTTTTCATTTGATTTTGAAAAATACAACGAGCTTTCCTCGACTGCCAAAAAAGAATATGCCGTATCTAAAATAAGCGGAAAAGCTTATAAAAGCCTTTCGGATTTAAAAACGGCTTTTGATAATGCGGTAGCAGAGGCGCAGGGCTATAATGAAACACAGTCAAATGTAAGAAATACCGGCGGCGGAAACGGCGGCGGTGGAGGAACAATGACCGTGGGCAGACAGAATGAAACAAAGGATAACAAGAAAATGTTTGATGATTTGTCGGGCTTTGACTGGGCTGAAAAGGAAATAGAATATTTAGCCTCCAACGGTATTATAAACGGAACGGGAAACAAAAAATTCAATCCTGCCGACAATATAACGAGAGAGCAGTTTGTTAAAATCGTTACGGGTGCGTTTAAGCTGTCATCACAAAATACGGAGTGCAAATTCAAGGACGTAAACGAATCCGAATGGTATTACGGCAGTGTTGCCGCTGCGGCGGGCTGCGGCATTATCAACGGCATGGGAGATAACTTCGGAATCGGAATGAAAATCACAAGAGAGGATATGGCGGTTATATTATATCGGACGGCACAGCTATGTAATATAGATATGACTAAAATCAAGGAGCTGAATATATCCGATATGAACGTCATAAACGATTATGCAAAGGAAGCGGTTCGGACGCTGTTTGAGGCAGGCTGTATTTCGGGCAAGGGAAACGGCAATTTTGACCCCAAGGCATTCGCCACAAGAGCGGAGGCGGCAAAGCTGATATATAACATGATGATAAAAAATTGATACGGAGAAAGGAACGGGATATAAATGAAAAAAATAAAGAATTTCACGGCTTACATTTTATTGGTTATTATGCTTATTGCGGTTATACCGAGCAATGCGGGAGCGGCGGGTGATTCATACGATAAGATTTTGTCATCGGTGGGTATTTCGGTGGATTACCAAGATGATTATGTGCTTAAAAGATATGAACTGTTAAAGCTTGCGATAGCAAATACGGGTGTGGATATGCTTGACGGCGACAGTGCCGTTTTTACCGATGTGCCTGTTAAAAGCAAGTATTATACGCTTACATATACGGGATATATTAACGGCTTTATGAAAGGCTATCCCGACGGAAGCTTTCGCCCCGAAAGCAATGCGTCCGTAAATGACGCAACGGGCTTTATGCTTGCAATATTGGGGTACGGAGAAATTTTGAAAAATAACAGCTATGTAAGCGCCGAAGACCTGCTTGACCGAACCGATATTATGAAAGGCGTTTCGGGAGGAGATTTAACGGGCGGCAAGCTTAAAAGAATGTTTGTAAATCTTCTAAACAGCAATGTTTTAAATATAGACCATTCGGGCGGAAACGGATTTACATATGACAATAAGGAAGAAAAGTATCTGGCAAAGCTGACAAACGGTGATTTTATCGAGGGAACCGTTACGGCGGTCGGAGCTGCAAGCATACCAAATTATTCCGAAACAAAATACGGATATATAATTGTTGGCGGCGGACAATACAAATGTGCTTTGGATAATGCGATTTCATATCTGGGAAAGCGCATAAAGGCAACGGTTGAGAAAGACGGAGACAGCATATTATTCATGTATACACAGCAGGATTTTACGCAGATAACGGTAGATGCGGAAAACGTAACCTCGTATTCAGATTATACCCTGAAATACACCGAAGCGGACGGCTCTAAAAATAAGCAGATAAAGCTTTCGGTAAATTCGAGATTTATAGTAAACGGTAAAAATGCTGTTTATGATGACAGATACTTTAATTTGGAATACGGAAAAATTAAATTCATCGACAGTAATTCCGACGGCAAATATGATTTGATAATGATTGATACGGCTTTGATTTACAAGGTGTTTGAATTATCGGAGCAAGATGTTTTATATGATAAAATTACGAAAGAAAGCATTAATCTGGACGGAATTGACATTGAATACAAGTCGAACGGAGCGGCTGCGGCAAGAGGAGATGTTACGCAGGACAGCTTTGTAAGGGTAATGCCCGACGCACTTAAATTTAAAGCCGACAATACTGTTGACATAGATTATTCAAAGCTTGAAAAGGTATGCATAGATGTTATGAAAACAGAAACCGTTACGGGAGAGGTCAACTCCGAAAGCGAGGACGAATTAACGGTTGACGGGAAAATCTATAAAAAAACAAAATACCTTAAAAACACGGTAAAGAACGGTTATATTGATGAGGCGAGTGCAGGAAATATTATTTCCGCAGTTGTTGAGGACAGCAATATTATATATTATGAAATAACATCACGTGCCGCCGAAAATAAAATGGGTAAAATCGGATATTTGATTAATCTGTATCCCGATGAGAGCGGGGACAGAATGTATATTAGAGTATTGGAGGACAATAAAGAAATAAAAAATATTAAATGCTCGGATAAGCTGAGAGTAAATAAAAGAAAAACAAGCTATGCGGATTTAAAGAATGATTCCGCAAACGAGGGCAATAAGGCAATATTTTATCAGGGAGAGTTAAGAAAACAGCTTATACAGTATACGTCCGACGCAAACGGTGCGATAACCGATATTTATACGGCAGATGACAAAGTAAGTCAAAATATATACAACGCCCAAAACAAAAAAACGGACTTTCAAAATCCCGACTACGATACAAGCTATCAGGGGTATGACATGACAAAATTCACGCTTGATTTTGTGTCGGATTCGGAAATATACAGAAACGGATTCGGACATTTATACAAGCCCGATGAAAGCACAAAAATAATAATCATACCGACAAATGCGGATAAGTTCGACAAATACGAGTATACGGACAGCAATTATCTTGAATATGATTCCACATACGAAAACATTAAGTTTTATAATGTTACGGCGGATTATAAGCCCGAGTACATTGTCATTGATTATTCGGGCGGTGATGACAGTTCAAGAAAATCACTTCCCACTCCTTATGCTGTGGGAAATGAAACGTATATCATAACGGGAACGGTAAATGTGTATGACGAAGAAGCACAGGAGGAAAAGCAGGTATATGAGGCGGCATATATAGAGGGTAAATCAAAGGAATTAAGGAAAGTGACGCTTAACTGCGATAACCTCGATTTGGCACAGTCGGACAATAACTGGAAATATACGGATAATGTCAGGTGGAGGGAGCTTAAAAAAGGGGACCTTCTGAATATGCGGTACGACACGGACGGGAATGTGGAACGTTTCAGAGTTTTGGCGAGAGGCAGCGAGGGCATAAACAAGAAATACGGAAAGTACGGCGCGTATTCGGGAGGAACGCTTGCAATACATATCGGAAAGGTTGCGGACAGGCTCGGAGATAATCTTATTATCAGCTTTGACGAGAGCGGAGAAAAGAAATTAGGCAAGATAATTTCGGGAAATATTCCGCAGGCGATAATGGTTTACGAAAACGGAAGAGTGGAACAGGGAAACGCAGACAGTATCAGCCTTTATGATACGGTAGTTACACGTTCGTGGAACGGAATAGTTACGGAGATTATAGTTTACAAATAGGGAGTGATATATATTGAAAAAAATTATTGCATTAACATTAGCGTTAAGCTTTATTCTTACTGCATTTTCGGGAATGACCGCAAGCGCCGAGCATTGGGCGCAGAGCAATATAGAATTTGCGCTTGAAAACGGAATAGCGGAAAACGAAATGGCACAAACGCCCGACAAAGCGGCAACACGTGCGGAGGTATCGCGTATTCTGGGCGGCGCAATCGGTATTAAAATTCCCGAAAATCAGCCGATGTCTTTTGAAGATGTAAACAGTGATACCAAATACGGTCAATATATCTTTGTTATGGATATGCTGGGATTTATGAAAGGTTTTGAAAATAAATTCAGACCCGATGATAACATAACGAGAGAAGAAGCGGCGGCGGTAATTGACAGAGTGTACAAATACATCCAGGAGCGCCCGAATGACGGTATGCAGCTCAGCAGCGGAAGATTTCTTGACAGCGGAGATATAAGCGACTGGGCAATGGGAGCGGTAGCGGACGTGACCAAGACGGGAATAGTAAAAGGAAAAGGTCATAAGCTGTTTGCGCCGAAGGATAATATTACAATAGCCGAGGCAATAACGCTTGCCGACAGAATATATAAAATTCCGAGAAATGATGAGGAGCTTGTGAATGTATACGATTCTCAGGTCAGCCCCGAGCAGGCGTTTTCGGTTTATCAGAAATCCGAAAAAACAGCTACATGGTCGGGAATGACAGGACTGGGAATTTTTGCGAGATTTGACGGTGCGCCCGGCGAAATTTACGTAGGCTACAAAACAACAAAACCTGCAAAGCCCGTTTCAAATGACGCACTTTCAAACAACCCTCTTGTAATGGCGCGTATAACAGATCCCGACGGTCATGTTGTTGCAAGGGTTCAGCTCGATAACGGAACAGACGATAAAATTTCAAAAATAATAAACGTTAAAAATAAAAAATCGGGCATATGGCAGATACAGATTCTGGGCGGCCGCACGGGCGACAATTATGAAATCGGTATAAACGGCTGTTCTTCATGGGGTGTAAGAGGCGAGGATATGCTTACGTACAGCAGTACAACCCCTAAGGAGGGCTATATATACGTTCCGAAAAAATTCAAAACGCTTGCTGTCGGAGCGTCAGCCTCGTTCAGCATAAAGGATTTAAACGATAAAACAATTGCGTCAAGCTCCGCTGTGACTACGGGAACAACATTTGCAAGAAATCAGATTGTGACATCGGCACTCGAAGCAGACAGCGTATATAAAATTGTCATGCCGCAGACCTTCAGAGGAACGTTTCAGATATACGGTGCGACAATGCTTTTGTGCCCTACCGCCGAAATGGCAAGAGATTTAAAGGGCAATAAATGCTATGACGAAAACGGTATACAGTTCCACGGACCTATACAAAAAAGAGCGCATGACGCAGCTTTAAAAATATATGAGAAAAACAACGGTGATTTTTCCGTCCACGAAGTGCAGGTATCGGAAACAATGCCCGAAATTAAAGGCAATATCTTTTATGAGGCGGCACTCATCGGACAATACGGTATAGGAGCGTTCAGAAACAAGCTTGATGAACAATGTCTGAATCCTCAATGCCCGAGATTCGGAGAATGGACGCACAGCGATTGCACGGAGTTTGCAAAAAAGAACATTGATTTTGAAACGGGATATATGGGCGAATTGGTAAGCTCCGCAAATCTTGCGGCAGTTGCGGTTCAGGACAGCGAGCTGAACGAATATTACGGAAATCAAAAGCTGATAGACCGTGCGGCGCTTCAGCTGCTCTGCATGGTATATACAATGCAGGAGTGCGGATATATACAGCATAAAGACCCCGAAACATATTTGAATACTGCATATATAACAACATACGGCAATTTCAGACTGCCCGATATAATGGACAATTATCTGCATTATAAAGACTATATTGACCCCGATGTTGCACAGATTATAGAGGAGGGACTGCTGTGTTCGGCGGACAAGCTGATTCAGTTCCCCGGCAGCGGCCCGTCAAATCAGTATCTGATGGGTACACAGGAGGCATTGCGTGCATATATAATGACGGGAAATGAAATGTATCATGAATGGTTTAAAAGAAGCATGATGGCGTTTGATACCGAAGGCCCGGGGCAGGACTCAAGACGAGGATTTACAAAAGCGGGCTATCCCTCGGAAAACAACGGTGCGGACAGCAATTACTTCTATATGGCGTTTACTTATGTATGCGAAATGTGGAGGGAATATATGGACGATGAAATGATTAACCATGATGAGGAGCTTATCGCATGGATGCGCGAGAAAATAAATAAATGTCTTGAATTTGAGGCACTGTTAACGGGTAAAAAGGGCAAAAACAATTTAGACCTTGTTCCGGCGGGTGCGTTTACATCAAGAACAACGGGAACGTTTAACAACAGGGGCGGACATATCGCATGGTCTGTTTTGATTGACGATTTTCCGCTGGCAAAAAGCTTATATGATACCATGGGCGACAGCATTGTTGCAGAGGGAGCAACCGATTGGGGAACGATTTTCCCGTGGCTGTTCAGAGGCAATGAGCGTGCGGAATGGATTTGTAAAACAATATACCCCAAATACGACCATTATTTTGACGGAACAAACAGAGTTGCGGATTATTCCGAAATGGCTGATATGTATGACGGACGTGAATTTGCCGAACCCGATACGCTGCCGTGCAATTATGAAGAAACCAAGATATGGAATAACGACGGTATATTTGGAGTTAAGCATAAGGGCTTGTATTTATCTTCATTCTATAATACGACTCTGTCGTATATGTCGGGATATTCCATAATGGGCGGAGGTCCTATGATGATAAGCAGCGATAAGCTTGGATTTGTCGTTTCTTCGAGAAAGGTGGATAACAGCACCCCGAAAGAACCGAGTAACGTTATTGCAAGCTGCATTTACGGTACTTCCGCAAAGGACGGATTTTTCATAAGCGGAAAGAATGATTTCCCCGAATTTTCATGGCTTGAGGAAAATAAAAGCTGGGTTATAAAAGGAACGCCGAGGGATAAATCAAAGGAAATATTCTGGCAGTATGAGCTTACGGATACGGGAATCGACATTACGGCAGGAGTGACAAACCCTGCGGCTAATGACGATTTGTATGTCAATATTCCGCTTGTGAGCAGAACAATTGACGGATATGAAATAAAAACGGAGGAAAACAGAGTTGTAATATCATATTTTGATGATAAAGTAAGCTTTGACTTAGACACAAATGATTTTGAGGTTGCCCAAGAGGCGGTAAGCTCAATTCAGTCATTAAGAATAAAGCTTCCCGAATCGGGCAAGGTTAAAATATCAATAACGGAGGAATAAGAATGGCGTCAATAATATTTAAAAACAATAATCCGTTTATAGAAATTGACGGAAAGACAATTGCACCGGCGTGCTTCAGGTCGTTCAGACCGACGCCCGCAAATATTTCTCTGTTTTACAGAGCCGGAGTAAGGCTGTTTCAAATGCTTGTGTCGGGTAAAATAAACGCTATGGGAACAAAATATTCGCTTTTCGGCGAGGTTTGGAAAGATGACGGCGTTTATGATTTTGAGCCGATTGACAAGCAAATGGAGATGTTCGGAGAGTTTGCTCCCGACGGGTATTTCTGCATAATGATACAGCTTGATACGCCGGACTGGTATGTGAAAAAGCACACGGATATTCCCGACAGCTTTCGGCAGCTCGGAAATGCGATAGTTTGCGAGCAATGGAAAAATGACGCTGCCGATTATTTAAAAGCGGTTATATCCTACTGTGAGAAAAAATACGGGGACAGAATATACTGCTACAGCTTTTCGTGCGGATATGCGACGGAGTGGTTCAGCAACGACTTGGCAGCAGGAGATGAGAATAAGCTAAAAGCGTACCGTGAATTTTATCATGACGATACGCTTGCGATACCGTCATATGATGAGCTCAATGACGGTGAATGTTCACTGAGAGCCGATAATAAATATCTTGAATATTGCTGCCGCCTGACGCCCGAGCTGATTTGCTTTATGGCAAAAAAAGCGCATGAGGTGATAGGGACGGAAAAATTAATAGGGCTGTTTTTCGGGTATATAGCAATGTCAAGTTCAAAATTACAGAATTTATGGCTGACAAACGGATATGAAAAGGTATGGGAATGTGAAGATATTGACATCATATTTTCACCCGCCGCATACAGATACAGCCGACAGCTTGAAAATTCATCGGGTTATCAGATTGCGGTTGATTCGCTTAGACTGCACAATAAGATTTATCTGCATGAAATAGACCACCGAACTCATTTGGCGAGATACCCTCTTGAAAATGGAGTAATTATACAGGACGGATATAAAACCGAGTTTGAAACGATTCAGGTTTTGAGGCGTGAATTATGTATAGCGCTTGTAAAAAACAGCGTGTTCTGGTGGTTTGATTTTTACGGCGGATATTATGCGTCGCCGACATACGAAGCAGAGCTTGAACGTCAGCTTAAAATATATAACGGGCTGTCGGAGAAAAAGGGAGAGCAGCTTGCCGAGATTGCGGTTTTTGTTGACCCTATGTGTATTCTGACAATGAAAGAAAAAACCGATTTGATTTACGGAAGTATTATGGGTTGTATAGAGCAGATAAACAAATGCGGCGCTCCCGTTGAAATATACAATATGAGCGATTTAAAAAATATAAATACCGAAAGGTACAAATTGTTTGTATTTCTTAATGAAACGAAAATAAGCGATAACGACAGGGCGCTGATAAACGAAAAGCTGAACGATAAATATAAGCTGTTTGTCTATGCTCCCGATTGCATACACGGTAACAGGCTTGATTTTGAACGTGTGGGAGCGCTGTGCGGAATGAACATAAACGCAAATGAGATATGCGGCATCCATAAAATAAAATATAACGGCTTGGAATTCGGATATAATTCGGAGATTTGCCCGAGGTTTGAGGTTGCTGACGACACTGCCGAAAGGCTCGGATTTTATGATAACGGCACCTGCGGACTGGCATATAAAAATAAAACCTTTTACTGCGGAGCGGGCAACATACCGTATCGGGTATTTACCGATATAGCCGAAAGAGCGGGAGTACATATATATTACAAAAACGGAATTGCATTGTGCGCGTCAACAAGGTTTTTTATGTTTGCAACTACTCATGATGAGAATGTGGAAATATCAATGCCGTTCGATTGTGAGCTGTGCGAAAAATTCAGCGGCAGGCTTTACAAAACCGAAAACAAAATTCTGCGCTATAATGCAAAAAAAGGAACTGTTATGTTGTTTGAAATAAAATCTTAAGGATATTTGCCGGCTTTATTATTCTTTTTGGTTTTGTTGACAATAAAAATTCTGATTCGGGAGGTGGGGTATAAAAACCGTACATCTTAAACAATAAACAATATATAAAAAGAAAGGAAGAAAAAGTCTGAATAAAATCGCCCACAGCGGCGCTCTGAACGATTTTCTTTCAGACTTAAATTTTGTGCTTTACGGCACTGAAAGGAATGGTTATAAAGATGAAAAAAATTATTTCTATGGTTTTGGCAGCCGCACTTTTAAGTACGGGTGCGACAGCATTGGCTGCGACGGAAAAAAATAATATTGTACCGTTATTCGATTTTGAAGCTTATGACGAGGGAACGGTATTTACTTCGGAAACATTGAAAAACATGGGAATCACCGCCGATATTGACGAAAAAGCGCAGATAAGTGTGGTCGGCAGCGAACAGACGGGAGGAAGCGGCAAGGCTCTGGCATATGCACCGAGTGCGGCTGGGTCGTCGATTGTATTTGATTTTTCGGAAAAAGCAAAGGAAAATGAGCTTTTGACTATCGAATATGATTTTCGTATGCCGTTCACGGTTGAAACGGCAAAGGATACCTCTAAATGTTTTATGTCTACTTGGTTCGGAGCTGTAAGAGCGAGAGTTATGGAGTTAGGCAGCGGCGGAAACGGATGGCAGCTTGGAACGATTAATATGAGCGGTCATACGTGGCGTGCAAATTGCCTGGTGGTGGATACAAGAAATGCAGGAAACAAGGACAGCGGCTGGTATCATATAAAGCAGGTTTTTGATATGGATTCAAAAAAGGCGGTAAGCATTACGGCAGAGCAAAACGGAGTAAGCAAATTAAGTAAAGTCGGAGCTTCCGCAGCGGCAACCAAAGCGCTGGAGGGCTTGCCGGCTGATGAAATAGGCAATGCCGCAGGCATTACGTTTAACAACACCAACGGAGCAGGCTTGGTATATATTGATAACGTAACGGCATATACGGTTCCAAAAATGAATTTTGTATCGTCATCACCCGAAAACGGGGCTGTTAATGTTGTTTCGGCAAGTAAAAAAATAACGGCTGAATTTACAAACGACATAGGCGATGTTTCGGGAATTGTTATAAAAAAGAACGGTACGGAGGTATCGTCCGATGAATACAGTATTACGGCAAACGGAAAAACAGCGGAGATAGTATTTAACAACAAGCTTGATTTTGCGTCTGTATACACCGTTGATTTTTCAAAGGTCAAAGATGATTTCAGTGAACCGCAGAGCGTTTCAAATGCCGGCGCTGCAATCATTTCATTTACAACGGAGGACGCACCCGCGGTATATATAACAGACGTAAAGACAACGGTCGGAGCGGGGGAAACATACGAAGAAACAGGCGGATTTACCGCAAGCGGAGATATTCAGGCGATTGAGGCGGTATTGAAAAACACAACGTCCGAAACGCAAAGCTCTCTTATTATAGTTTCGGCATATGCACAGGACGGCACGCTTATATCGGTAAAGACGGTGGAAACAACGTTAAACGGCAGTGAAGAAAAAACTGTGGGAATAGGCTCTGTTATGGAAAATGTCAAGACCGTTAAGCTGTTTTCATGGAATAATTTTGATAAATTGGTTCCGTATGAACAGTCAATAACAAAGCCTGTAACAATGATAACAGAGTGAGAAAGGCGGTAGAATATAATGAAAAATGTAAAAAAGATGATTTCGTCGGTATTGGCTGCGGTTATTTCGCTGTCATCATTGGGCGGAGCGGCTTTGGCGCAGGACGCCGAATTAAACAGAAGCTTTTTGATGTATGAGGATTTTGAAGATTTTGACACAGACACTCAGTTTAAATCGGTCGGAAAATGGTCGGATATGAAAGCCTATCCCGAAGCCGCTTATTCAAGAGCATATAACACAACGGGAGAACACGGTGGCAGACATATAAAAGAAATAGTTGATAAAAACAGCAGCAAAAAGCTCCATGTGGTGTATGACGCATCAGCGGCAAATCCTGATAAAAATAATTCATATGCGATTTTTTCGCTGAATGATAAAGCATGGAATAACAAGGATACAAAGCTTGTAACAAGCTTTAATATTGATTTTGATGCAGTGGTAGAAACAGGATTTCTTATGTTCGGAGGAAAGGATATAAACGAGTCGTTCGCCAAATCGGCGTTGCTGTCAATTAAACCTACCGGCAGTCAGGCAGACCTAGTGGGCTTATTTACTCCGTCAGCAGGAAGAAATAACAGTAAGGCAGTCGGAACAATCGGGTCAACATTGGAAATGACGGTAATATCGTACTATCCCGAAAATTCCAATACAATAAAAAGCGACGTATACGCAAACGGAAATTTGATTTGGCAGGACGAGGGTAACTGTGCGCTGAGCGAAATAGGCTTTGTCGCTGTTTCGGCAAAGGAAGGAATGGGAGAGTATATTGACGACTTTATGATGTATACTGTTCCCGCCGATTCCGATGAGGTGCTTAACGTAGTGAATCCAACGCAGAATGATGTTGCAATATCAAAGGACATCAAAATAGAATTTGACGGTTATCTTTCAAAGAATTGCTTTACAAGCAATCATTTTCAGATATACCCCATAAAAGAGGACGGTACGAGAGGAAATGAAGAAAACAAAAATTATATCACGACCTCAGTGGAATACGGATTTAACATCGAAACGGGAGAAATAAAAACATATGCGACAATTCACAAGCCGTACATTATGTCATACGGAACGACATATGAGATTGTTCTGAGCAATGTAAAATCCAGAGCGGGTAATGCTCCGTCAGCGGCGAGCGTGTTTGTCAGCACACAGACGGCACCGTCCTTTGAGGTATCCGCACAGTTTAACACAGCACTTGTCGAGGCTGTTCAAAAGGGATATATAACGGTCGATGCGTCGGTACTGAATACAACGGGCAGAGCGGTAAACGGAACTGTATTATTTGCGGCGTATGACGCAGATAAGAATTTGGTCGGGTATACATATATGAAAGCGGATTTTGATACAGATGAAACGCAGAAGTTTAAATCAACACTGGATATACCCGAAAATGCGGAAGATATAAAGGTGTATGTATGTGACGATATAACGGCAATAAATAATGCGAGAAGCAACTATGTTGTATTGCAATAGGCTCGATATGGGGCGGATATGTTCCGCCCTTATCGCATAAAACGGGAGGGAAAATCATGAGAAGAATTGTAAGTATGTTAATAACGGCTGTTATGCTTATTTTGTGCTTCGGCGGCGAAGCCATTGCACAGGAGGAGTCGATAATTGCCGCAAAGCCTGTAATTTCAAAGGCAGGCGAGGTCATAAATGAAATGCCCTCCCAAAGTAACATATCCGATGTCAGCACGGTTGTATATAACAGAGGAAATGCAAAAAAGAATGTGACCCTAAGGGTCGATATATATGACGGAGAAAATATCGTAAAAGAACGCAGAGCTGAAATCGAAGTAAAAGGCAGAGAACGAAAACAGATAGGAATGTCCGTGTCTTTAAGCGGTACGCAGACGGTTAAAGCCGCTGTGACAGATACGGATTCGGGAAATGAATTTGAATATAAAGATTATGATTTTGAAAATGATGTAAATATTTCCGTTCGGGAAAATGCTTTCTCGATATACGAAAATATTTATTTTGATATAAACAGACCCGTTGAACAGTTTGACGGTTTAACGGTATCGGCAGGGAACAGAAATATTCCCGTAAGCAGTACGGCGGAGGATATGGGTAACGGCACTACAAGAATTTATCT
>CAKSGG010000038.1 GCA_934454215.1 uncultured Clostridia bacterium | reverse complement strand
GGATAACCCCATAGGCGTTATGTATATTGACAATGTGGATATTTATTCGGGCGGTTATCAGGCTTCGCAGGATAAGAGCGTTGATATAAGCGTTACGGACGAAAGCAATATAACAATCTGTAAAGTCACATCGGAAATTTACACAACAAGCAATATTCTGACAGGATATGATTTGACGGACAATCTGAATTACGGCGCAAAATCACTGTATATTTACAAGGACGGAACATTTAAAGAAAAGGCTGATATGGACGATGAACTTGTTGACGGACAGATTTTGGCTGTAGTGTCGGAAGATAATATTTCAAAGGCATATTATACCGTAAGAAAAGCCGAAAGCGGATTTTTTGCAACAAGCGCAAATGCGTACAGCACAAAAGCGGAGCAGAAAGTAACGGTATCGGTTAATACTCAAAGCCTTTACGGAGCAGGCAACACCGTAATGATAGCGGCGGCAGAGTATAACGGGGATAATACTCTTAAGAGCGTTAAGCTTGCAAACGTAAACGTATCGGGAGCGCAGAACGCCTCGGCAAAGCTTGACTTTGACGTAACGGATACATCGGATATAAATGTATTTGTTTGAGACAAGAGCAATAATAAACCGCTTACAAATATAATTAAAGCAACGGTAACGGACAAAACAGCAGAATAAATTTTAACACAAAGGGCTGCTGCACCGAGCGGCGGCCCTTTAATTTTTAAAAGGAGAAATAATGAACATGAATACAGAAAAAATAAAAAAGCTTGCCGAAAAGGCAAATGATTATTACATTTCGCAAAATCCCGAATGCGGTGACTGCGCATGGCAGAAGGGAGCGTATTTCATAGGCTGCATGGCGGCATACAGAATAACGGGCAAGCAGTCATATCTGGATTATGCTTTCAAATGGGCAAAGGAGAACAACTGGAGTTTTTATGATGACGGCAAGGAATGGGCGTACAGAAATGCGGACTACAAAATATGCGGTCAGACATATCTGGAGCTTTTAAAAATAAATCAGAACGCAGGAACTATGCAGAATATGCTTGACGGAATGGAAATTGTGCTTAACGACCCCAATAACGATTACTGGTGGTGGATAGATACGATTTATATGGCACTGCCGTTTTATAATATGATGGGCGCTGAGATGAATGACAGCAGATATTTTGAAAAGGCGTATAAGCTGTTTTGCAATACCGCATACGAACGCAAATTATACGATACCGATGAGCATATGTGGTTCAGAGATGAAAATTATCTGTTTGAAAAGAAACAAACCCCCGGCGGAAAGAAAATCTTTTGGGGCAGAGGCAACGGCTGGGTAATGGGAGGAATAGCAAGAACATTGGCGGTTTTGCCAAAGGATAACCCTCATTACAAGGAATATGAAACGATTTTCAAGGATACGGCGGCGGCATTAGTTAAATGGCAGATGAGCGACGGATTTTGGAGATGCAGTATAATTGAACCGTCACAGTACGATGTGCCCGAAAAAGGCGGAAGTCTGGAAATTAAAAATAATCTTTTCTATAATGCGCCGTACGGAGCGGCTGTATATTCCGTTGCCTCAAAGGAGGCTGAAAAGCAGTTCAGCATTGACGGAAATATCTATTGCACTGAAAATATGCTGTTAATTAACCGTATCGGCGGAAAGGATTATAAGTCATTTGACGAATATCAAAAAGAAACTGGCTTTGACAAAAACGGCAGAGAGCTGAAATAACAGGAGATTTTGAAAATGGAAAAATTTATAATTAAAGAATACGGCGACAGCGGTGCGCCTTATATTTCGTCGGGAGCATCGGGTATGGAATTTGAAGAATATAACGGAATATTCAAAAATGAAAGGCTTGAAGTTAAGGTAAATGCCGAAAATTTTGACAATGCTGTGTTCCAAACCGTAACGGTTAAGAATATATCAAATAATACCGTAAAGCTGAAACACGTCAGCTCCGCATATGTTTCGGACATCGGAGATGGCGCTGTACTGCCGTGGTATGATAAGAGAAGATTTGTTCTTCATTACTGCTTCAGTACATGGCAGGGAGAGGCGCAGCGGCGCAGAGGAGGTCTTGCGGATTTGGGCTTATATAATGCGTCAAATCATAAATGCTCAAATGTTATAAATATCAGAGGAATAGGAAATCAAAGTACGAATATATATTACCCGATATTTATTCTGGAGGACAGGGAACTTGGAAAAACATGGTTCTTTGAAACCGAAACGGCAAGTAACTGGTACATGGAAATAGGCGTTTTAAGCGGCGGTTTATTATACGCCGAAATGAACGGAGCTTTTTATAACAACGATAACTGGTCGTATGATTTGGAGAGTGGAGAGGAGTATATGACAATACCGTGCGTATACGGAAATGTTGACGGCGATTTTGAAGAGGCTGTAAAGAAAATTATAAAATTCAAGAGAAAAACCGCAAATGTCAGATTTGACGATATTCCCGCAGTATTTAACGACTACATGAATTGTCTTTGGGCAAATCCTGACGATAAAAAGCTGATTCCGTTAATCGACAGCGCCGCTGAGGTCGGGTGCGAGGTTTTCTGTATAGACGCAGGCTGGTACAGACCCGATAATAAGACGAATATATTGGGAGACTGGGAGCAGGACGACAGTCATTTCGGAAAATACGGCTTTGACGGAATAATCAATTATATAAAAAGCAAGGGCATGAAACCCGGGATATGGCTTGAAATCGACAGCGTAACGAAAAATTCAAAGCTTTTTGAAAAGATGAATAAATATCTTTTGACAAAGAACGGCGAATATGTGGGCAGCGGCGGAAGATGTATAATTGATTTTACGCAAAAGGAAGTACGGGACTATTTTATGAGCGTGTTTGACGGGCTTTATCAAAAGGGAGTGCGCTTTATAAAAAATGACTTTAACCAGACATCGGGTATCGGCTATGACGGCGGCTCGGAAAAATTAAGGCAATGCAGTGACGCATTCAACAGCTTTATTTTTGAGGTTGAATTAAAATATCCCGATTTATATATCGAAAACTGCGGCAGCGGTGCGCTCAGGAGCGACGGCGCAACAATGCGTAATTTTTATATGATGAGTACGAGCGACCAGGAATATTATTATAACAATCCGTCAATAATATCGGGAACTATGGCATATACGGAGCCTGAAAAATGCGGTATATGGTCATATCCCTACCCTCTGCCGTATGAGTTTAAAGACAAAAAAACGGCTGATTATTTTTCGGAGGATATACTCAATTCATATGCCGACGGTGAGGAAACATCATTTAATATGATAACGTCAATACTCGGAGCAATGTACCTTTCGGGGCATATAGAATACGCAGACGAAAAAAATATGAAGCTTATCAAGGACGCAGTGAAATTATATAAGGCGAACCGCAGTTTTATCAAGGACGCATATCCGATATATCCGTCAGGGACAATAAATATTGAGGAAAAAGGCTTTTACTGCTTCGGACTGCAAAATAAAAACAAGATAATTCTTGCAGTCTGGCGCATAAATTCAAGCGAAAATACGGAAATATTCGATTTGTCAAAATATGCGGGACACAGCGGAAAAATATCGCAGATTTACCCCGATATACCGACCGAATTTAATTTTTGCGGAGGTAAGCTTTCGCTAAAGCTTGATAAAAATATCAGCGCAAGACTATTTGAAATTTTAATATAGAATGTATAAAAGACCGAACAGATACGGGAGACGGATTAATATTGCCCGATATTGGACATTTGCCCGGCAAATACTGCACAAAAATTAAACTGCATACAACATAAAAATATAAATCACTATTGATAAATTGCAATAAATATGATATAATTATAAAATAATGTTAATTTATGCTGTATTTGGCGGCGGAATGGAGTTTAAAATGAAATTAGGTATAGTCGGATTGCCGAATGTCGGTAAATCCACATTGTTTAACGCAATAACACAGGCAGGGGCGGAATCGGCAAACTACCCGTTCTGCACGATTGAACCGAATGTCGGAATAGTTGACGTTCCCGACGAAAGACTGGACAGGCTTGCGCAGATGTACAACCCCAAAAAGATTACGCACGCATATATTGAGTTTGTCGATATAGCGGGACTTGTAAAGGGTGCGTCAAAGGGCGAGGGACTGGGAAACAAATTCCTGTCGCATATCCGTGAGGTGGACGCAATAGTCCATGTCGTACGCTGTTTTGAGGACGCAAACATAACTCATGTTGACGGCTCGATTGACCCGATACGCGATATTGAAACAATAAATCTGGAGCTTATATTCTCCGATATTGAAATGATAGAAAGGCGCATAGAACGTACGAAAAAGGCGATGAAAGGTGATAAGTCGCTTGCCTCGGAGCTGGAATTGCTTGAACGTGTAAAGGCGCATATGGAGGACGGCAAACCGGCAAGAACGCTTGAATATACCGATGATGAGGCGGCGATAATGAAGGATATATTCTTAATATCCATGAAGCCCGTAATCTATGCGGCAAACGTTGCGGAGGACGATTTTGCAAAGGGTATCGAAAATAATGAGTTTGTAAACAAAGTCAAGGAGTTTGCGGCGGTGGAGCATTCGCAGGTTATGCCTGTATCGGCAAAAATCGAAGAGGAAATTTCACAGCTTGACGGTGAGGAAAGAGCAATGTTCCTTGAAGAGCTGAACATGAGCGAATCGGGGCTTGACCGCTTGATAAAAGCAAGCTACAGCCTGCTCGGACTTATAAGCTATCTGACGGCGGGTGAACCCGAGGTCAGAGCGTGGACAATCACAAAGGGTACGAAAGCACCGCAGGCGGCGGGAAAAATTCATACGGATTTTGAAAGAGGCTTTATCCGTGCCGAGGTAGTACACTATGATGACCTTATGGAATGCGGCTCAATGGCGGCGGCAAAAGAAAAGGGACTTGTCAGAAGTGAGGGCAAGGACTACGTTATGAAGGACGGAGACATAGTTTTATTCAGATTTAACGTATAATATGAAAAATAAATCATATGCTTTTTTGTCGGGGTTCATTACGGCGGCGGTGATTATTCTCTTGCAGATAATCACCAAACAAACGCTTTTTGTCCCGAATCCTTACAATTCATATATGTTACAGGCAAGAGCATGGCTTGACGGGCGTCTTGATTTGGGTATGGATTATCCTTATCTTGAGCTGGCAATATACAATTCAAAGTATTTTGTCAGCTTTCCGCCGTTTCCGTCATATGTCATGCTCCCTTTTGCGGCGCTCGGCTTTTACGGGTGCGATACGTTTATTGCATTTATATCGGCAATATTGGGTGCGGTGTATTCGTATAAGCTTGCGGCGGAGCTTACCGATGAAAAAACGGCGCTGTTTTGGGCGCTGTTCGTAACAATCGGCTCAAATCTGCTGTTTACGTCGGTGAACGCATGGGTGTGGTTTATTGCGCAGAATCTTGCGTTTACGCTTACGGTATCGGCTTTTTATTATGCCGTAAAAGGAAATGCGGGGGCGGCGTTTACGCTTTGGGCGTGCGCTGTCGGGTGCAGACCGTTTCAGATTATATATATTGCCGTGATTTTATATTTACTCTACAGTGTTTATAAACGGCAAAACCCGACGGACGGAATTTTCGATATGATAAAAAAGCATATTTTTTCCGTTACGGGTGCGTGCTGTATTGCCGTTTCGTATATGCTTTTAAATTATATGCGTTTCGGGAATATTTTTGAGTTCGGTCATAATTATCTGCCCGAATTTACAAGAGTTGAAACGGGACAGTTCAATTTGGTATACATTAAACAGAATTTTAAAAATCTGTTCAGGCTTCCTATGACAGCGAACGGAAAAATCGAATTTCAAAACGGCGACGGCTTTTGTATGTTTATCGCAAGCCCGATTATAATACCGTTTTTTGCGTATTGGCTTACGGCGCAGAAAAAAGACAGACTTGTTTTTTCTGCGGCAATGGCGCTGTTCTGGGTTCATCTGATTATGATAACGGCACACAAGACCATGGGCGGTGCGCATTACGGCAACAGATACGTAAACGATACTCTGCCGCTGATACTCGCTGTGCTTGCCGCATATGCCAAGCCGCATAAGATTAATTTTATCCCGTTTTTGTTAGGTTTGTCACTTAATATATATTGGATATTAAAGTTTTTTTGTCAATAGAATACATTTGTGTGAATAAACTGTAAATAAAACACAGCCGTATTGACATTAAAAAAGAAATATGGTAAAATCAAAATGAAATTAAGGTTTTAAATCGAATATTATTTATTTCTAACGTTATTCTTTGGGGGATAGCGTTAATATTATACTCAAATTTATCAGTCGGGAGGTTTGCTCGTGGAAGATGTAGCTGACAAGAAAGATGATATTACCGTTGCTGAAGAAACGGAAAACACACAGGATATTAACGATACCGAAGACAATGATTTCCCAAAAGAGAATTTTTTCAAAAAGCATAAAAAGCTCTTGGTTATAGCGGCGCTTATTATTGCTGTCGGAGTAGGTATCTTTTTTGTTGTTTCAAAAAAGAAGGCTGCGCAAAAGGACGCATCGCAGGAAATCAAGGTCACGGTGGAGCGCAGAGATATAAAAAATACTGTTTCGGGCTCATCGGTAATACAGCCGAAAGACTCGTATAACGTTGCCGCTATGGTTACGGGAGAGATTACCGCAGACACGTTTAATGAAGGAGACGTTGTTAAAAAGGACGATGTTTTGTATCAGATAGACGCAGAGACGGTTCAGCAGGGCGTTCAGACTGCTCAGAATGCACTGAAAAAAGCACAGCAGGCATATACGGACGCACTGAAAAGCCAGAAAACAAACGCCGCAAATAATTCGGGTTCGGTTGAATCGGCGACAAATGCGCTTGAAAAGGCACAGCGCAGCTACAGCGATTCATTGCAGAATTACAATGATTTAAGCGTTTCGAGCAATATATCGGGAGTTGTAAGCGAGGTATTCGTGAAAGAGGGCGACAATGTTCAGAACGGTACGAAAATTGCGTCTGTATATTCCGATAAATATATGAAATTAAAGGTTCCGTTTAACGAGGACGATGCGGAGAACATAAGCGTCGGCAGCGGTGCGACGGTTACGGTTGCGGGAACGGGCGATGAAATCTGGGGTTCGGTCACGGAGGTGGCAAGCTCGCCGGTTACAACAGACAGTCATGCAATTGTAAAATACGTTACAATAGAGCTTGAAAACCCGGGTGCACTTACAAAATCAGACAAGGCAACGGCGGTTGTAAACGATGTTGCTTCAAACGATGTCGGTACATTTGAGTACATAGAGGACGGGGCGATTACGGCAAAAACCTCGGGCGAGATTAAGCAGCTGAGCATAAGCGAAAACAGCAGTGTATATAACGGGCAAGTAGTTGCGATTCTTGAATCGAGAAGTATGGATTCATCAATCAAGGACGCATTGAGCGCAGTCGAGGACGCACAGCTTGCTCTTGACAAAACGGTTCGTTCATCGGACGGGTCGAGCGACTCAACGGCGGTGCTGAATGCACAGCTGTCATTGAGCGATGCGAAAATATCGCTTGAAAAGGCACAGAAAAATCTTGAGGACTACACAATAAAAGCACCTATAGACGGAACTGTTGTTACAAAGAACAAGAAAAAGGGCGATAAGCTTGAAGCAAATTCTGCGGCATCATCCTCATCGGGAAACTCGGCAATGGCGGTTATATATGATTTGTCAAGCTTAAAGCTGCAACTATCCGTTGACGAAACGGAGGTTAAACAGGTTTCGGTCAATCAGGAGGTTTCAATAACTGCCGATGCAATAGAGGGAACAACGTTTACGGGTAAGGTCACAAAGGTCGGTATTGACGGTACTTCATCAAACGGAGTTACGACATATCCGATTGATGTTGAAATAACCGACTACGGCGAGCTGCTACCGGGCATGAACGTTACGGCGGAGATTGTTGTTGAGGAAGTCAAAAATGCGCTTGCGATTCCCGCAAGCAGTCTGCAAAGAGGAAATATAGTTTACGTTAAAGGCGACAAGGAAAGCGATGACGATAAAGCACCCGACGGCTATAAATCGGTTGAGGTTACGACCGGTATCAATGATGAGGATTATATAGAAATTAAATCGGGACTTACCGAGGGTCAGGAGCTCAAGGGCATGGAAATTAAGGAAAATGCCAACCCCATGGAGCAGATGATGCAGGGCGGCGGCATGGGAGGCCCTCCTGACGGAGGAGGCCCCGGCGGCGGAGGCGGTGCTCCCGGCGGAGGTCCGAGATAAGGTTGGTGATTTTTCGTGGCTGCACTTGTAGAATTAAAGAATGTTTATAAAATTTATCATATGGGCGATACGGAGGTTCATGCTCTTGACGGAATATCCCTCACCATAAACAGGGGCGAGTTCGTCGCAATTGTAGGTCAGTCGGGAAGCGGTAAATCCACCTGTATGAACATTATCGGCTGCCTTGATGTTCCGACAAGGGGAACATACCGTCTTAACGGAAAAGATATAAGCAAATATTCCGATGATGAGCTTGCCGGAGTAAGAAATAAAATGCTGGGATTTATATTTCAGCAGTATAATCTTCTGCCGAAGCTTACGGTTGAAGAAAATGTTTCGCTGCCGCTTTTATACGGCGGCTACAGCGACAGGGAGCAAAAGCGCAGAGCGCATATAGCATTAAAAAAAGTAGGACTTGACACAAAAGGCAAAAACTATCCGTCACAGCTTTCGGGCGGTCAGCAGCAGAGAGTTTCGATTGCCCGGGCGCTTGCGGGCGACCCGTCGGTTATACTTGCCGACGAGCCTACGGGAGCGCTTGATTCCCGTACGGGACGTGAGGTTATGACGTTTCTGCGCGATTTGCATGAGGAGGGGAACACGATAGTTCTTATCACGCATGACAATTCCATTGCCGCACAGGCAAAACGCATTGTAAGAATAACGGACGGACGTATAGTATATGACGGACCTACCGAGGGCGACAAAATCGTTGCGACGCAGGACCGTGCCGGTGAGGAGGAAAGCTGATGGGAATTGGAAAATGCTTTTCTATGGCAATGTCGAGTATAGTCGGCTCAAAGATGCGTTCGTTTCTGACGATGCTCGGTATTATAATAGGTATTATGGCGGTTATTGTGCTTGTCAGCCTTATGAACGGTCTTACGGGACAGGTAACGGACTCATTTCAGGAAATGGGAACAACGACCATAAACGTAAGCATAATGAGCAGAGCCACCACAAAAAAGCTTGACCCCGACGACGCATTTGCCTTTGCGGAGGAAAATTCGCAGTTTATAGAGAATGTATCGCCGACGGTGTCGGTAAACGCAACGCTTAAAGCGTCGGGTTCATCGGACGATATAAGCTCGTCATTAACGGGAGTTGCGGAAACATATGCTGATATGAAACAGCTTGTTGTCGAGCAGGGACGTTTTATCGAGTTTGTGGACGTGGACAGAAAACAAAAGGTGTGCGTTTTGGGAACGTATCAGGCAAACGAGCTTTTCGGAGGAAATGCTCTGGGACAGAGCGTAAAGGTAAACGGACTGCTTTTCAAGGTTGTGGGCGTTCTTGAGGAAAAAGAGGATTCAACATCAGGTTCTGCCGATGACTGTATGTACATTCCGTACACGACTGCGTCAAAGATGAACGGAACAAGCACAATCAGCGCATATCTGTTCACGGCGGTTGACGAGGACAGCGTAACGATAGCGTCAACGCTGATAGATGATTTGCTGATGAAAAAAATCGGCGACGATGATTATTATAATGTAATAGATATGCTTTCCATGATAGATACCATGACGGATATGATGGACACGATGGGCGCTGTGCTTATTGCAATAGCGGGAATTTCACTGCTTGTGGGCGGTATCGGAATTATGAATATCATGCTTGTGTCGGTAACGGAGCGGACGAGGGAGATTGGTATAAGAAAGTCCCTTGGCGCACGTCATAAACATATCATGACGCAGTTTGTTATTGAGGCCGGAACGATAAGCTGTATCGGCGGAGTTATCGGAATAATACTGGGTATTGCATTTTCCGCGGTAGGCGGAAAACTGCTTGATATTAACGCCGTACCGTCGGTAGGTGCGATTGTAGCGTCGTTCACGATTTCGGCGGGAATAGGCGTGGCGTTCGGATTTTTGCCCGCACGAAAGGCGGCAAGGCTGAATCCTATAGACGCATTGCGCTACGATTGATTTTGTATAAGGAGAATAACTATGAATAAGAAATTGATTTCCGTTTTGGCAGCGGCGGCGCTGATGATTCCGTCAGCCGCATTTGCCGAAAATGAAACGAATATTTTATCGCTTCTTAATTCACTGAAAATAATGCAGGGCGACGGAAACGGAAACTACCGTCTTGATGATTACGTTTCAAGAGCGGAGTTTGCAAAAATTGCCGTGGCTGCGTCCTCTGCAAAGGATACCGTTGCATCGGGTCTTAAAATATCACCGTTTAAGGACGTAAAATACACGGATTGGTTTGCTCCGTATGTTCAGGCGGCGGTAAGCGCAGGACTGTGTAAGGGCTATATTGACGGAACTTTTAAGCCGAATGACATGGTCAGCTATGAAGAGGCAATTACAATGCTGCTGAGAAACCTCGGTTATTCGGAGGACGATTTCGGCGTATCATGGCCTTACGGTCAGGTCGGTATGGCGCAGAATCTCGATATTACGGACGGAGTGGATTCGGGTATCGGGCAGGAGCTTACAAGACGTCAGGTTGCGACTCTTGTCTATAACACGCTTAATACAAAGCAAAAGAGCGGCGCAGGCAAGCTGATTGGCATTTTCGATTGTACCGTAACAGAGGACGTTACGATTGTTGCGTCTCATAACGAGGATTCAACGCTGAAAACCGATGAGATTTACACAACATCGGGAAAATTCGATATAGACGGTAATTTTGATTACGGCTGGGTAGGCAAGAAAGGTGATATTTTTGTTAAAAACGGGAATAAGCTTGTTACGTTCATGCCTGATGATTCGGCAACAAATACCGCTCTTGATAAATACGTTATCTATTCAATGCTGCAAAATGCCGTTGTATGCTATAAGGACGGCGCATTTAAGCAGATAGATATTAACGATACCGTAACGTGCTATAAAAATACTTCGCCGAGTACTTATGGAGTTGTTAAAAATGAAATGGAAATGGGCGATATTCTGTATGTTAAGATGAACGGCGATACGGTCGATTACGTAAGCTATGAAAAGGGAAGTATGGAAGGCCCCGTTAAGGTTACTTCATCGGGCTGGATGTCAAGATTTCAGACAAATTCAAGCACGCAGATTATGCGTAACGGCGTGAAAGCTTCGGCGGATTCGATTCTTACGAACGATATACTTTATTTCAGTAAGGATTTGAATATGGTTCTTGCATATACCGACAAGATTACGGGTATTTACGAGGCGGCATATCCGACTAAGGACGCACCTACAAGCGTTAAGATTTCGGGCAAGGAATACAAAATAGAGAATGTTGAGGCATTCAATGCACTGTCGTCAAGCGGTTCTGTAAAGATTGGCGATACAGTAACGATACTGCTGGGCAGAGGCGGCGAGGTTGCCGGAGTTGCCGGTGCGGATGAGAGCGTTTCAGATTCGGCTGTCGGCTATGTAACAGAAACAGGTACAAAGAATTATACGAATGACTTGGGTCAGGAATATTCAAGCTATTATGTAAAAATGACAGGTACGGACGGAACTGAGAGCGAATATAAGGTTAAGTCGGACGCAGACGCATATCTCGGCAAGGCTTGCAGTGTGACGTTCAAGGACGGAACGGCTTCGCTTTCGGTAATGAAGTCGGGTTCTGGTGCGTCGGGTACTGTATCCTCGGCAAGCTTTACAATCGGTTCGGTAAAGGTTTCGGAAAATGCACGGATTCTCGATACTGTTTTGTCAAAGACATATAATTCATCGTCCTGCAAGCGTATTTATCTGCAAAGACTGGACGGATTGAATATCAGTTCGTCAAAGGTGCTGTACTGCGAAAAGAATGCGTCGGGTGAAATTACGGATTTGATTCTTGACAATGTAACGGGTGACGCATACAGTTACGGTATTGTGGCAAGCAAGACGAGCAACTCATCATCGGGCGGAAATGTTACAAATGAAAGCTACACTCTTGATTTGGGCGGAACAACAATGTCGTATAATCTTGTGAGAAAAATCGCAAAGGCTTCGCCGATATATGCGCTGGTCAACGGAAATAAGGTTGAGCAGATAACGGAGCTTAAAGCCTATTCAAATACCGTTTCAAGCTTGACAAATACGTATGCGGCAATAGGAAATTCAAAATATAAGCTCAGCGACGGAGTTTTGGTTTATAAGGTTGACGGGTTATCAAGCGTAACGAGAATGGCACTTGATGATGCGGTAAACGGCAGCTATAAGCTGACGGCATATTACGATAAACCCGAATCCGAGGGCGGAAGAATCAGAGTAATCATAGCAAGATAAGAAAAGGGAGTGTTAAACGCAAGAAAAGGAGGAATTATTCCTTTTCTTGCCACCTCTCGACGTACCAGTGTACGATTTCGGGTATTCCTATTCCCTTGAAAAATAAAGGCTGTTTAAAAAGTCATTTGACTTTTTAAACAGCCTATTTTTTAATTTGTAGGAAATTGCGTAAAACGCAATGACGAAAAATCAAAAATGCTACCTTATTCCTACGCCCGCAGGCGGAGCTTTTATCAAAAGCTTTTTTATATATTCATATCTGCCGCCGAAAGACTGTCGCAAAGCTGTTCTTCGTTTTTACAGCCGATAATCGGCATTGCCGTAACCTCTTTATCCGACGTAAGCAGTGCAAGCGCCGCCGCACCTGCGCTGATTTTGTATTCCTGCGAAATCTGTTTTACCTTTTCAAATCTCTTTAAATTTTCATCGCACAGATACCGTTCTTTTGCTTTATCGGCAAGCCCGTCAATTCCGAGCTTGTCAAGCTTTGAGAAAAATCCCTTTCCCTGCGACGCAAACGCCGCAACGGGAAGTCCCGAGCGTTTATAAAATTCATGCTCCGTTTCGTTCATTTCGACAAGCGTGGGGTCATCATGATACTGCGGACTTGTCACCGCAAAGCTCCACTTGATTTGACTTGCCGAAAACCCCTTTAAACCGTGAGTTTGGGCATATTCGTTTGCCTGCGCAATACGTTCGCCCCTCCAGTTTGAACAGCCGATTGAGCGGATTTTTCCCTCTTTTATGCACTCGTTTAAAATCTCAATAACCTCACCCGTATCGGCGGCGGGGTTATCCCTGTGCAGCCAGTACAAATCAATGTAATCAATGCCCAGACGAGTCAGGCTTTCCTCCAAATCGGAGCGTATGTCCTTTCTTGTCAGCCTTGATTTTGTCATATCATTAATCGGAGGGTGAGCGCCCTTTGTCGCAACGTATACACCGTCTCTGCCGTGCTCTTTGAGCCAGCCGCCCAAAATCCTCTCGCTTTCGCCGTTTACATATAAATGTGCGGTATCAATATGGTTTCCGCCGCTGGCCGTGAATATGTCATACATTCTGAAACATTCTTTTTTTGTCAGCGTACTCCCGTAATAATCTGTGCCGAGTATCAGCGATGATACCGATACTCCGTCGATTTTTTTGTATATCATAGTCCGAACTGTTCCTTGCAGCTGTCCTGAAGCTTGTCGATAATATGCTCCGCCGCCTCAAAGCTGTCGGCAAACGTTCCCATATAAAGCTTGATTTTAGGCTCTGTTCCCGACGGTCTGATTATAAAATACGTTTTTTCGTCCGAAAGATTGTATTTTAAAACATTGGATTTCGGCAGGTCTTTTATTGCAGATATATTACCCTTTGTGTCTTTAACAAGCTGTGTTTCATAGTCGGTGTAGGTTATAATGTCCATGCCTGCCGCCTTTGTCGGAGGATTCTTTCTTAAGCCCTCAAGCAGTGCCGCCATTTTTTCCATACCGTCCTTACCGGGCATTGTGAACGAAACTGTTCTTTCGGCGTAGTAGCCGTATTTTTTGTAAATATCCTGCAATGCCTCGTACAGCGACTTTCCCTTTGTCTTGTAATATGCCGCCATTTCGGCAATCAGCATTGTTGCAACAACGCCGTCCTTGTCCCTTGCGTGAGTTCCTACAAGATAACCGTAGCTTTCTTCAAAGCCAATCAGGTATGTATGACTACCTGTTTGGGCAAATTCGGTCATTTTTTCGCCTATATACTTAAAGCCTGTAAGAACGTTCATTACCTCCATACCGTAGCTGTGTGCGATTGCCGCCGCAAGCTCGGTTGTAACAATTGTTTTTATAACAACGCCGTTTGACGGAAGAACGCCTTTTTCTTTCTTTGAGCGAAGAATGTATTCAACAAGCAGTGCGCCTGTCTGGTTTCCCGTCAGAGTTCTGTAAATTCCCTCTGCGTCGCGAACTACAATACCCACTCTGTCGCAGTCGGGGTCTGTTCCGATTATAACGTCAACATCGTTTTTCTTTGCCATTTCGATTGCGATTGTGAAGCCCTCTTTGTTTTCGGGATTGGGAGATTTAACCGTCGGGAAGTTTCCGTCCTCGGTGTCCTGCTCCTTAACGACAAGTACATTCTTAAAACCGATTCTCTTTAAAACCTCTTTAATCGGTCTTGAACCTGTGCCGTGGAACGGCGTGTAAATTAATTTAAACGTATCCGCAACCGCTTTTACGGCTTCAGGGTTCTGCTGCTGTGACATTACCGTTTCGATAAACTTTTCGTCAAGCTCTTTTCCGGGGATTGTCAGCAAGCCTTTTTCAGCAGCCTCGTCAAGCGAGATGAATTTAACATCATCAAATACGTCATAGCTGTCGATTGACTTAATTACAACGTCTGCCGCATCAGGAGGGAGCTGTCCGCCGTCGGGACCGTATACCTTGTAGCCGTTATATTCTTTTGGATTGTGCGATGCGGTAATCATCACGCCTGCCGCACACTTCAATTCTCTTATTCCGAACGATACCTCGGGGACGGAGTGAACAATCGGGAACAGATAGACATGAACGCCCTCACATGCAAGAACCTTTGCGGTTTCTTCCGCAAATTCACGTGAAAAGTTACGTGTATCATAGCCGATGAGCACGCCTGCCTTTGCGGCGTCCGCACCTCTTGAATTAACATAATCCGCTACACCCTTGCTTGCACGGCGCACGTTGTATATATTCATTCTGTTTGTTCCTATTCCCAGTATTCCTCTCATGCCGGCAGTACCGAATTCAAGCTCGCGGTAAAATCTTTCCTCTATCTCTTTTTCGTTATCCGCAATGCCTTTAAGCTCTGCCTTGTCGTTTTCCGACAGTGCGGAGGAATTAAGCCATTTTTCGTAATTTTCTTTATAATTCATAATTGTATTGACTCCTTTCGCAAAACATAATTATATTATACAATAAATTTATTGAAAATTCAATTGTTATTATGCCAAAAATTTCGACATATTATCTATTGGGTGATTGTAATTTCTCTGCCCGTTTTTGTGACTGATGCGGGGTCGGTTGTTCTTACCTTTGAATATATGTCCTCAAGCTCGTATTCAAAAATATATTTTCCCGATAAAAGCGAACCGTTTTTTATGTTCAGCCACGGCATATAACGAACCGTTTTGCCGGGCAGTCTTGTTTCGTTATCGTCACGTATATTGTGCAGGGGTGCGATATAGTTTTTAAGCGACGGCTTTACTCTTGCTCCGTTTTGCCAAACGCCCGTAATTTCGTATTTTCCGCTGTTCCACGGGTTGAATACGATAATTTCGCCGACCTCATCATTAAGAATTATCGGAACGGAATAAAATCTGCCCAAATCGTTTACCGAGCCTTCATAGTTCATCTGAACGGGCTGTCTGCCAAGTTTCGGTATCTTATAATCAGAATCGTCTCTGTATATTCCCGAGCCCCAGTCACAGTACAAATCTCTGCTTGTGCCGAGACTGTAATACGCATTTGATGACGGATAATAGAAATATTTCTTTAATGACGCATCCTTTGTTATATTTATTTCTCCGTTTATTTGCAGAGTGTATTTTGAATCGCCGTCAACATATGCCGTACCGCCGTATTCTCTGCCGACATAATCGCACCATGCCCAGCTCTCTTCGTAGCCGTCGTTTACGAATTTGTCCGTAATATCCACCCCCGGTGATATGCACTTTATAAAATGCTTGTAATTATCGGAGGTTGCCGCCGACATATACGCCGTAAGCTTATCCTTGTCTATGCTCTGCGGATAGTACACGCACAAGCCGTTTGACATAGGTCTGTATTCGCCTTTTACATTATATATAACCGTGTTCGCAACCGAATCAATTACCTCCTGCGAGGGCTGTCCGATATTGGGCGCAATCGCCGCCGCCATTGACGCAACGTCAATCATGTCGTCACTGCCGATACATTTCTGAGCGGTCAGGATATTTCTTGAAAGCTCCGCATAGCTGTCAAGGCTGTCAACCGTATCGGTCATTGTGTCCGCCATTCCGTCAAAGGTCTGCGCAAGCTGTGAAATATGCGATAAATCCACTGCCGACATTGCCGCCGTTTTT
This sequence comes from uncultured Clostridia bacterium, assembly GCA_934454215.1. Taxonomy (GTDB): domain Bacteria; phylum Bacillota; class Clostridia; order UBA1381; family UBA1381; genus Ornithomonoglobus_A. The sequence continues at coordinate 9,419 of CAKSGG010000038.1, read as the reverse complement.
TCGGCGCTGTTATCCGTGCATTTCTGATAATACTTGTCACATATTATACAGCTTAATTCCTGCGGTGATACAAACGGGTATTCTATAAGACATTCCGCAAGCCCTCTGTAGTCCCAGCCGGCGCATTTTTCCTCGCTTGCGACCATGTAATTTGCATACGGAGATAATGCCGTCGCCATTTCAAGCGACGCTGTATATGCTCCGTCAAAGCCTATAATATCAAACGTTCTTCCCGACATGCTTACCGCATATGACAGCTCCTCGACGGTGAGTGTATCGTTATCGAATTTTTTGTCGCACAGAACCTCTCTGCCCGTACCGTCTCCGACAATCAAAAGCATATATTTTTCCGACGGGTAGTTTTCCGTACCCCATTGAATATAGCTTTGAAGAGTTTCATATGCACCCATACTTTCCGCAGGCTTTTGGTCTTTTAAAACCATCGAGCCTTTCTGTACGGCAAAGCGCTGAAGATATGTTTCGTCCGTATCGGCGGTCTGTATTACGATATTGATGTTTTCGGGGTAATCGGTAAAGCAAAGCTCATCGAAAATTTCTTGATTTTTTATGCCGCTGTTTCCGCACATGTACACAAAAACCGACCAGCCCGAATTGTCCGCTGCCTGCGGACGCACATTTTCGTCAAGTGTGACCCTCGTTGCCTTTTCGCATGAGCATAAAGCAAGTGCAAGCACTGCCGCCGAAATCAAATAAAACAGCTTTTTCACGTTAATCCTCCATTAATATATGTATTTAAAAACAAAGGGGCTGCTGCATTTAGCGCAGAACCCAACGAAACTAACCCTCGGAGTACCAATGTACGCCGTCGGGCAAGGTAAAACACGTTTTACTTAATTTCGTGTGTTCTGCATCTAAAGCCAATCAGCCCCAAAGGGGTTGCATTAACACAACAACCCTTTCAGTGTATTAATCCTGAGCAGGAGCTCCTACCGGACAAACGCCCGCACAAGCACCGCACTCTATGCAGGTATCAGCGTCGATAACATATTGTGTATCGCCTTCGCTTATAGCCTCAACAGGACATTCAGCAGCGCAAGCACCGCAGCTTATACATTCATCACTGATTTTATATGCCATTGGAAACACCTCCTTAATTTATAAAAAAGCTTATCCGCTTTTTTCTCTATTGTACCACACTTTTTCAAATTCTTCAATAGTTTTTATAAATTATTTTTATAATATATTATGAAAATTCATCAATTTCTTTCAAAATTTGTTCTTTGTTTTTACGGCGGTTTGAAGTACGCACCTCGGAAACCTCGCTTGCCTTGTAATCGCAGAGCGTTTTTTCGCCGTCCTTGTCAAATTCGACCCTTACGATTCCCCGTAAAAGAGCGACGGATATGACCGTTCCGATTCCGTCGGGAGTTTTTACCCTCTGTTCAGCTTTCGGCATTTCCTTTATAAGGCTTTCATATGTATCCTGCTCGTATTTAAGACAGCACATAAGCCTTCCGCAGGCGCCGCTTATTTTTGTCGGATTGAGCGACAGCCCCTGCTCCTTTGCCATTTTTATCGACACCGACGCAAAATCGCCCAGCCACTGCGAACAGCAAAGACTTCTTCCGCATACTCCGATTGAACCGAGGGTTTTCGACTCGTCTCTTACGCCTATCTGGCGCAGTTCTATTCTTGTGTGGAAAATCGCCGCCAAATCCTTTACAAGGTCACGGAAATCCACACGTCCGTCGGCGGTGAAATAGAACAGGATTTTGCTCCCGTCAAAGGTGTATTCGACCTCCACAAGTTTCATTTCAAGCTTATGTTCTTTTATTTTCTTCTGGCATATTTCAAATGCGTCCTTTTCCTTTTGCTTGTTTATCGAGTTTCTTGTAATATCTTCTTTTGTCGCAAGGCGCAGTACGCCTTTCAGTTCCGCCGGAATGGCGCTGTCCTCAAGCTCCTGCACGCCGCGCGAAACACACCCGAGCTCTATGCCGCGGCTTGTTTCCACGATTACGCTGTCGCCGTGCTTTATATTAAACGGCGGTGCGCTGAAATAATACGATTTGCCGTTGTGTTTGAATTTTACGCTTATGACTTTTTTCATTACTGTCTCCGTTCCGCCGCATTTACTGCGGCTCGTTTTTATCGGCTTTTTTCATCTGCTTTTTTATTTTTCTGAGCAGTTCGGGCGACGGGTCAAACAGCAGACATTTTTCCGTTCCGCCGTCGCTGAAAGTTATATAGCAGTCAAGCCTATTTCTTAAAATATATTTCCTCATTCTGTATGTCGGTTTTATACGGGGGTCCTTTGCCGAAACGGCTTTTATCTGCGAAAGCTTGATTTCGACTTCCTTGTTTCTGTGGCCTATCGTTCTGTTTACCCTTAAAATATATCCGTTAAGGGAATATGTAAAAACAGCGCTGTAGCGTGTAAGTACGAAAAATGCAAATGCACACAGAAACAGAAGCGTGCCTATGCCGCCGATTACCTTGAACAGCGGAATCGCATAGCTTACCGACCCTCCCATGACGAACAGCACCGCCGCCCATACGAGAGATATAAGAAATTCCTTAAATCCTGCCGACTGCGTCTCGGTCATTCAGCAACACTCCCCCATTTTATTATTACTCTTTATTATAACATACAAATGAAATAATTTCAATAAATTTTTTGTTAATTGTATGATTTGGAAACGAAAAGTACGTCATTATAAAAATGTTGAAGAAAATTTTGTGGACTTTTACGCTTATTTTCCATTGACACGGGATAAAATATATACTATAATATATAATGTAGCGTTATGCTTAAATGACGTAAAGAAAAAGGAGATAAATAAAATGCACAAGCATTATACAATGACAATAGCAGGGAAAGAAAGACATCTGCCTTTGTTCCCGATAAACGAAAACCTGCAAATTGCAGCGTTCATTATGTTCGGAGATGTGGAAATCACGGTTGAAAGCGCAAAGGCTCTTGCCGAAAAAGCACCCGATTTCGACGTTGCCATAACTGCCGAATCAAAGGGCATTCCCCTTACTTATGAATTTGCAAAGATTACGGGCAAGGACTACATAGCGGCAAGGAAAGCACCGAAGCTGTACATGGATAATATAATCTCAACCGAGGTTGATTCCATAACGACGGCAGGAGTTCAAAAGCTCTGTCTCGGTTCGTCCGACGCTGAAAAAATGAAAGGAAAAAGAGTTCTTATCATAGACGACGTTATAAGCACGGGCGAATCACTGCTTGCGCTTGAAAAGCTTGTAGGGCTGTGCGGCGGAAACGTCGTAGGCAAAATGGCTGTTCTTGCGGAGGGTGAAGCGGCTGACAGAGATGATATTATATTCCTCGAAAAGCTGCCTCTGTTTGATAAGGACGGTAAGGCTCTTTAAGTAAAAATATTATGGCTTTCGGACTTGTTTTTGCGGGCGGAGGCGCACGGGGCGCATATCAGATAGGTGTGTGGAAGGCACTTAATGAAATGAATGTTGATATATGTGCCGTTGCGGGCGCGTCGATAGGAGCGATAAACGGTGCGCTTTTTGTGCAGGGTGCTTTTGATACTGCGCATGAGCTTTGGGAAAAAATTGCGGTTGACGATGTTGTTTCCGTTTCTTCGCAGACGGAGGACAAAACCAATCTGCTTAATCTCAGAAACATTTTTAAGCTTGCGGGAGAAATCCGCAGAAATGACGGTCTTGACACAAAGCCGCTTGAAAATTTACTTTACAGAATAATTGACGAGGACGCAATACGAAGTTCCGGCATGGATTTTGGGCTGACGGCGTATTCGCTTACCGATAAAAAACTGCTCTTTCCGGATATGGAAAATATCCCCGAGGGAGAGCTTGTCCGATATTTGCTTGCATCGTCATGCCTGCCTGTTTTCAAGCCGAGAAAAATTGACGGAAAAACCTTGATTGACGGCGGAATGGCGGATAATATGCCGCTCGGCATTTTGATGAAAAAGGGAATACGGGATATTATAACGGTAAACGTCAAGGGCATAGGCTTTTATAAGGACTTTAACACGTCGGGCTGTAATGTCATAAACATAGAGTGCAAAAAACCGCACGTGGGAACGCTCGATTTTAATTCCGAGGGAATTAAAAAAAGTATGGCGGAGGGGTATCTGGACTGTAAAAAGACGTTCGGCAGACTGTTCGGCGATGAGGCGTATTTCAATATCGGCGAATATGCGGAGGTGTATTCAAAATACAGTCCCGAAATTGTACGGGGCGTTCAGTACGCCGCACAGGCTTTCGGCGTACCGCTTTTGCGGGAGGTTAAATTTGAAGAGCTTGCAAAGGAGGTAACGGCGGTATATCAGCTGTGCGGTGAAAAGAGCCTTAAATCCGCAGGGGGCAGATGTGAAGTTATATGCGCTCTTGCACGTGTTCTTGAAACCGACGGCTTTGATTTTGCGAAAAGCAAGCTTGATATAATGCCGGAATACGAGGCGGCGTCGGCTATAATTTATCTTAAGAAAAGGGCAGGTTAAATGAAGAAGGTATTTTTGGGGGTATTTATTGCCGTAATCATTCTGTGCAGCGTTTTAAGCGTGTACTATATAACCGCTCCGCTTAATTCGGTTGATGTAAGCCGCGAAACGGTCGAACATCTTGTGAACGACCCCGAGGCGGTAATCATCAGAGACGAAAAAGTGTATTATTCGGAAATTGACGGAACACTTTACAATAACGTCGGCGAGGGCGAGAGAGTGGCTAAGGATTCGCTTATATGCACGGTGTTCAGCGGAACGGTAAGCGACGATAAATTAAAAGAACTGCGTACAATAGATAAAAAGATAGCACACAGACGGGAAAGGCTCAGAGAAAGTACATTGTACCGCAGCGGCGGTATAGATACCGAAAGCAAGGTTGCGGGTATCGTCAGAGATATAAGCAAAATAAGCAGAGATAACGATGTGATAAAAATTGCCGATTATAAGGAGGACTTGAATAACCTCCGCAGCGGCGTTGAAATAAGCGATGAGGATATTCTTCAAAGCCTTATACTTGAAAAAGAGGCGGTCGAAAACCGCATAAGCACAAGCAGAAAAGACGTTACCGCCGATATGTCGGGCGTGTTCGTGGCGTATACGGACGGACTGGAGGGCGCATTGATGCCCGAAAGCATTGATAATTATACGATTGACTATATGAATCATCTGACATTTTCGGAGCCTGCAAAAATCAGCAGTAAAAATGTTGAAACGGACAGCGCCGTATGCAAAATAGTGAATAATCATATTTGGTATACCGCAATGCGTGTTCCGTCGGAAACGGCGCAGAAACATAAAACGGGCGAGGAAGTGACGCTTAGGTTCAAGAATATAGCGGGCGAGCTGATTCACGGTACGATTTACCGAATAAGCGATACCGACGAAAACGGTTACAGGCTCGTAATCGTGAAATGTCCGATGTATTTTGAAGGTGCGCTGTCATACCGCCGTACAGATATTGATATGATTTTCGAGAGCTATACGGGATATAAAATCCCGATTCAGGCAATACGAAGTGACGATAACGGAAACAAATATGTCAAAGCTATGAAAGGCACAAGAGAATATAACTGCTACTGTGATATACTGTATACCGATTCGGAGCAGGAATTTATAATTGTTGATTCCGTGTCGGGCGCTGAAAATAAAATAAAGGATATGGAACGCATTATAATAGGAGAACGTTAAAATGGGAGTAACGGAACGGCTGAATGAGGTTGAAAAAAGAATTTGTGCGGCGGCGGAAAAGAGCGGCCGCAGGCGTGAGGATATAACGCTTGTTGCGGTTACGAAAACATATCCCGTTGAGATGATGAACGAGGCTGTTGATTGGGGAGTGACCGACATAGGCGAAAACAAGCCGCAGGATATAAGAGATAAATTTGAATTTGTCAAGCCTGTGCGCTGGCACATGATAGGTCATCTCCAAACGAATAAAATAAAATACATAATAGACAAGGTTTGCCTGATACATTCCGTAGACAGCATAAGGCTTATGGACGAGATTGACAAACAGGCGCTCAAACACGGCGTTGTCATGGATATACTGATTGAAATAAACATCAGCGGCGAGGAAACAAAATCGGGCATTGCTCCCGATGAGTTGGAAGAAATGCTCATTCACGCAGGTGAATTAAGCAATGTCAGAGTGAGAGGGCTTATGACGGTTGCGCCGAAAAATGAAGAAAGTGTTAAAAATGTTTTGCATTTTAGTAACATGAATAAAATTTTTATTGACATTAAGGGTAAAAAATACGATAATGTAAGTATGGATTATCTGTCTATGGGAATGAGCAATGATTTTGAGACTGCAATAGAGTGCGGCTCGAACATGGTCAGAATAGGCAGTGCAATATTCGGAAAACGAAATTATGATATATAAAATAAAAACAGGAGGTAAAAAATCATGGGATTGATGAATACTGTAAAAAATTTTTTCAGCTTTGATTATGACGAATATGAAGATGATGATATTATGGAGGACGAGGATATTGCCGAGGATGAGCCGGAGGAAAAGCACAAGAAATTTACACGTCCGATAATGAGGAGCGACAGAAAGGTCGTTCCGATTACGACAAGAAACGAGGACGCAAACGTTCAAATAATAAAGCCGACAACCTTTGACGACGCACGGAAAGCGTCGGACGTGCTTATAAGAGGACAGGTTGTTGTTTTTGACGTAACGGGAATGAGAGATTCCGAGGAGGCGCTTCGTGTTGTTGATTTTATTTCGGGCACGGTATACGGCTTAAGCGGAAATATCCGCAAGATTAATGTAGGTATTTTTATTGCTGCGCCGAGGCATATAGATATTTCGGGTGACAGCATAAAGGAACATACGAGAAATAATTTTGATTTGAAATGACGGATAAAAACGAATTACTGACCGCAAAGACGGAGGACTTGTTTTCGCTTTGCGATAAATATGCCGAGCCGAGATTTTCGCAGTTTCTTGACGGCGGCGAGCTTGCATACATAGAGGATAATTTTCATATTCCCTGCGGATATAATACGATGTTTTTCGGGGGCTTTCCGAACTGCGAAAGAAAAGTTCTGGGAGTATTTCCCGAATGGAGTGAGGCGGAGGAGTGCCTTTTCCCGATTTCGGTTATCAGGATAAGCGGCGGATATAACCGTGAGCTTACTCATAGGGATTATCTGGGAACTATGCTTTCGCTCGGGATAGACCGCTCAAAGACGGGTGATATTATAATTGATGAAGACGGCTTTGCCTATGCGGCGGTTATGAGCGATATTGCGGAGTTCATTGCCGGAAATATAAAAAAGATAGGCAATCAGGGTGTAAAAACCGAGATTGTCGAAAACATCGGGGAGCTGAATCCCAAGCGCAGATTTATGCAGATAAGTGCGGTTTGTGCGTCGCCCAGAGCCGATGCGGTTGTGGGAGCGGTGACAAAGCTTGCGCGCAGTGCGGCGGCAAAGCTTATTACGGGTGATAAGCTGAAAGTAAATCACAGACCCGTGACGGATACGTCACATCAGATAAAAGATGGGGATTTGCTTTCGATTCAGGGTTTCGGAAGATTTATTTTTGAGGGCTCGGGAGGTACGACCCGTTCGGGCAGAACTCATATTTCGGTAAAAAAATATATTTAATGTTGGGAGGAAATTTCTATGCTTCGTCCGATTGATATACAGAATAAGGAATTTGAAAAGAAGATAAAAGGCTATGACTGTGATGAGGTTGACGATTTTTTGGATACGGTCATTCAGGATTATGAGCAGCTTTATAAGGAGAATCAGACGCTGAAAGACAAAATCGGATTGCTTACCGAGGCGCTTGAAAGATACAAGCTGATTGAAGTAACAATGAAGCAGTCGCTTGATGTTGCGAAACATACGGCGGACGAAGTACGCCAAAATGCGAAAACGGAGGCGGAAGGCATTATTGCGAGAGCCAGAATTGATGCGTCACGGCTGTCAAAGCAGATTGACGAGGAGCATTTAAAGAAACATCAGGAAATGCTGTCGCTGAAATCGCAGGTAGAAAATTATAAAGCGAGAATAAAATCAATGAGCGAGTCGATTATACAAATACTCGGCGACGCTTGATTAAGGGGGCTTATGCCCTCTTTTGTGTTTTACGGAGGAACGGTCATGAATTGGGATTATGAGAAGAATGTCGGTGAAAGAATAAGAAGCTTGCGTATAAAAAATAAATTAACGCAGGAGTAGCTTTCGGCAAGGCTGCAAATAAAAGGGTGTGACATGACAAGGAGCGCTTTGGCAAAGGTTGAGGTGGGGCAAAGACATATTTATATAGATGAAATAAAATGTTTAAAAGAGATATTGGGAGTGCGGTATGAAGATTTGCTGGAATAGGCTTGTGCCTGCATTAATCGTCAAAATAAAGAAATTTATATGCAGGCACGTCAAGTGCTTTTGAAATTCTGAAAAGAGTGTCAAGAGAAATTGCCTTGTAAATATTCGGTGCTTCTATTTGACCTATAAATGAAACACCGCAGCCCAGAATTTCGGCAAGCTGTTCTTGGGTCAGCGATTTTAATTTTCTGTAATATGATATTTTCAATCCTATTTTTATATAGTTATCTTTAAATTCAAATTTCATAAAAATCACCCTAATATAATTCTAACCAATTGACAACTAAATAAAAATATAATAATATTAATATAATTATTACCAAATAAATAATAAATATATTAATAAGGAGTGATAAAATTTGATTATTCCAAAAGAAACCTGTTGTTTTACCGGACATAGAAACATAGTAGGGGACATAAATGATATACAAGACAGAGTATCAGAGGAGGTTTTAAAACTTATAAATTTAGGGGTTAAAAATTTTATTTGCGGAGGTGCTATGGGTTTTGATATTTTATGTGGTGAAATAATTTTACGTATATGGCAATTTTTCGATATCAAGTTGATTATGGCTTTGCCGTGTAAAAATCAGAATAAATATTATGATAAAATTAATAAAGAAAAATATAGCAATTTATTACTAAATGCAAATGAAATTATTTATACGTCAAATTGTTATTATAGTGGATGTATGCACAAAAGAAATCGTTATATGGTTGACAATTCAAAGTATGTTGTATCTTATTGTAAATTTAATAAGGGTGGAACATATTATACTAAAACGTATGCGAAGAGTAAAAATGCGTCAATAATAGAAGTAAGTTAAATGATTTTATACAAAATGCTAAATAATAGTGGAAGCACAGGAAACAAAGCACAAAATATAGTGACACAGTAAGACGGAAAAGAAAAAACCCACCAAAGATAAAAAAAACACTTGACAAGAGGTGGAGGATATGGTATACTAAACAAGCTGTCCGAGAGAGCGGGAGCGGCAATTGAGATGGTATCAAACAAATTGCGTTTAAAGCGAGAAAGGGCAGAGAAGAAAAAGATTTTTCGGGTTTAGGAAGTTAAAAAGCTTTAAGAATTTAATAAAGTTA
>CAKSGG010000037.1 GCA_934454215.1 uncultured Clostridia bacterium | reverse complement strand
GTTCATCCGAAATTACAGAGTCGAGTCTCTTAAACTTAATTTCGGGGTTCTTCATTTCAAGGAATGAAATAAAATGCGTATCCATTACAGTAGGCAGCTCAACAACGTCCAAGCCCTGCTCTTTAAACATATTTATATACTGCGACTGTAATTTTTTATCCGACACATAGTAAATTTCTTTCTTTTCTTTGCCGTCAAGATATTCGTTCATGGTCAGATATTTTCCGTCTGTCGTCTTGAAGATTATAACGTCCTTGATTTTTTCATAGAACTTTTCATCTCTGATACAGCCGTATTTAATGAATATATTAATATCGTCCCAATACTTTTCGTAGCTTTCCTTATCGGTATTATAAATACCCGTAAGCTTATCGGCAACCTTCTTTGTAATGTGATTTGATATTTTCTTTACATAGCCGTCATTCTGCAAAAAACTTCTTGATACGTTAAGCGGTAAATCCGCACAGTCAATTACGCCTTTGAGCAGCATCAAAAATTCGGGAATAACCTCTTTTACATTGTCTGCAACGAATACCTGATTATTAAACAGTTTGATTTGCCCCTCTTGTCCCGCAAATTCCATGTTGATTTTCGGGAAATACAGAATACCTTTCAAATTAAACGGGAAATCAACATTTAAGTGAATCCAGAACAAAGGCTCGTTGAAATCCATAAATGTGTTTCTGTAAAATTCCTTATATTCCTCATCGGTACATTCCGAAGGTTTCTTCATCCAAAGAGGCGTTGTATTGTTAATCGGCTTTGGTTCTTCCTTGTCATCTTCTTTTTTATCCTCGGTATTTTCAATATAAATTTCAGTCGGCAGGAACGAACAGTATTTATGCAGAATTTGTCTTACAGTCATTTCATCAAGAAATTCTTCGCTGTCCTCCGCAATATTCAGAGTGATTGTCGTTCCTCGTTCTGTTCTTGTGCCGTCGCTCATATCAAACTCCATAGTTCCGTCGCAGACCCATTTTGCAGGCTTTGCACCGTCGGCATAAGACAGAGAATCAATCTCAACGCTGTCTGCTACCATAAATGCACTGTAAAAGCCAAGTCCGAAATGACCTATAATCTGAGCACCCTCATTTTCTTCGTCCTTGTACTTTGACAAGAAATCGCTTGCACCCGAAAATGCAATCTGATTTATATATTTATCAATTTCCTCGGCTGTCATTCCTATACCATTATCGCTTATTATAAGCTTTTTATTAGGCTTGTCTATCGTTACGGTTACTTTGAATTTTTCGTCCGCACCGATATTCGTCTCGCCTATTCCCGCAAGCTTTTTCAGCTTTGTCACAGCGTCGCAGGCGTTTGATACAAGTTCTCTCAAAAATATATCCTTATCCGAATAAAGCCATTTTTTTATAATCGGAAACAGATTTTCCGAATCAACCGAAATATTTCCTTTTGCCATTTTTACATTCATTTCCTTTCATATCTCTTAATATAAGTATATAATAGTACTTTTTTTTCAATTTGTCAATACAAAATTAGCAATCAAAGACGTAAAGTGCTAACAATTTACATTCTATTCATAAAATACTGTAAAAACTCATTATCCTCATACAACAGCTGCCGTTTTTTTTCTTTACTGTTTACCCATATATAAATTTTGCCTATAAGTATTGATAAATAATATGTATTGGACAAACGAACAATGTTATGCTATAATCATAGTATAGTAAACATATCGACTTGATATGTTTTATAAAACCGAGAAAACAGCTGAAAGGGGCGAAAGCAAATGATTGAAATATTATGGCACGGCAGAGGTGGACAAGGTGCGTTTACGGCTGCAAGGCTTTTGGGAGCGGCATATGCGATAAAGGGTAATTATGCTCTTGCTTTTCCGTCATTCGGCCCCGAAAGACGAGGTGCCCCGATACGGGCGTTTACAAAGCTTGATGATAAACCGATTGGGAATCGGAGCGAAACGGAAAAAGCGGATTTTTCGATATTCCTTGATGATACGCTGTTTTCCAATGCCGCATTTAACGAATTGAAATCCGGAGGAATTGTATTGCTTAATACAAAAAAGCATTTTACCGACAGCAGAATTTTTACGGTTGACGCAAACACAATCGCCGAAGAAATTCTAAAACGCCCGATTACAAATACAATAATGCTTGGAGCGTTTGCGGAAATATCGGACAAAATAAGCCTTGACGATATTTCGGAGGCAATAAAACAGTATATGCCCGAAAAACTGCACGAAAAGAATATCAGTGCAGTCAAAGCGGCAATCACCGCAGCAAAGGGGGCGTTGGTATGAAACCGTATTTAAGAGATAAAATACCGCAGTCGCTATCCGAAATTCCCGACGCACCATCATATGAGGCAGGTTATTTGGTAACAAAAAATGCAGGCTGGCGCAACGAAAAACCTGTTATCAATCTTGATAAATGTGTCGGCTGTCTGCAATGTTATCTGCACTGCCCCGACGGCGTAATTTTTAAGGAAAACGGAAAAGTCGGGATTGACTATGATTTTTGCAAAGGCTGCGGAATCTGCCGCAAAATATGTAAAATAGGTGCAATAGAAATGGAGGCGGAAAAATAATGGCAAGAAAATTTTTATCGGGCAACGAAGCCTTTGCCGAGGGCATACGGCTTGCAAAACCGCAAGTAATTTCCGCATATCCCATAACGCCGCAGACTATTGTGGTTGAACGGCTTTCCGAAATGGTGGAGGATAAAAGCTTAAAAGCTGAACTTATTCACGTTGAATCGGAACATTCCGCACTTTCCTGTGCGATGGGTGCTTCCGCTGTCGGAGCAAGAGCCTTTACCGCAACATCGTCACAAGGACTTTTGTATATGTCGGAATGTCTTACATATGCCTCCGGCGGACGGTTTCCTATTGTTATGATGAATGCGAACCGCTCTACCGCTTTACCGTGGAACATATACGGCGACCAGCGAGATTCTGTTTCGCTTTTGGACAGCGGCTGGATTCAGGCATATGCGGAAAATGCACAGGAAAGTCTTGATTTGGCTCTGATGAGCTATTATATAGCCGAGGACAAACGGGTTTCGACACCGTTTATGGCAAACCTTGACGGCTTTGTGCTGACGCATACCTATGAAGTAGTCGATGTTCCGACAAAAACGCAGGCAGATGAATTTCTTCCGCCGTTTAAGACGGAGAACAAGCTTGACCTTAACAATCCGAAAAATCTTGCTTTTTCGGCAGGCCCTGCACAGAATACAGCATTTAAGTATAAAGAACATATCGGACTTTTGAATGCAAAAGAGGTTATCGGCGAGGCGGAAGAAAAATTTACGAAAATTTTCGGCAGAAAATATTCGGGTCTTACCGAAGAATACAGAACCGATGACGCAGATTATATCATAGTAACGCTCGGCAGTATCGCAGGACTTGTAAGAGAAACGGTTGATAAGCTGAGAAACGACGGAAAAAAGGTCGGACTTTTACGGATTCGCTACCTGCGCCCGTTTCCGAACGAAGAAATTGCAAAAGCATTGAAAAATGCAAAAGCTGCCGCTGTTTTGGAAAAAGACATATCTTTCGGAAACGAGGGAACGGTTTACACCAATGTAAATTCGGCGCTCAAAAAACAAAACATCAATATTCCAACGTCTAACTATATCGGTGGACTCGGAGGAAAAAATATATCGGAATCGGAAATTGAAAATATTTTCAAAGAGATTGAAAACGGAAAAACAGGCGTTAAATTTTTAGGGCTTGGAGGTGAATGATAATGGCATTAAATGCAAAAAGTTTAAATGAAGATGAATACTTTTACGGTCATAAGGCGTGCGGCGGCTGCGGAGGCAGTCTGGCGGTGCGAATTGCATTAAAGGTCTTGGGTGAAAAAGCTGTTGCTGTACTTCCGGCAGGGTGTATGTCGGCGGTCGGATTTAATTTTCCGCAGCTTTGCTTTTCCAATAACGCCATTATTTCAACTTTTGCGGGAACAGCGTCTATGCTGACAGGAATTGAGGCAGGACTTCGGGCACAGGGAATAACGGATTTTCGGGCGGTCGGCTTTGCAGGTGACGGAGGTACGGCGGATATAGGGTTGCAGGCTCTTTCGGGTGCGATTGACAGAAACGATAACATTCTTTATATCTGTTATGACAACGAAGCATATATGAATACAGGTATTCAGAAAAGCTCGCTGACGCCTTTCGGAGCAAAAACAACTACTACCCCTGCCGGAGAAAACATTCACGGAAACTTAAGGCCGAAAAAGAATATGTTTGAGATTGTTGCGGCACACGATATACCCTATGCCGCAACGGCAAGCGTCGGATATATAAACGACTTTATGAATAAGGTTGAAAAGGCATCAAAAATACAAGGCACGAAATACATTCACGTAATTGCACCCTGCCCGACAGGCTGGGGCGTTGCAACCGATTCTACCGTAGAAATAGCGAAAGAGGTTGTTGACTGCGGACTTTGGTATCTTGCGGAATATGAAAACGGCGAATATACGCTCAATTTCAAACCGAAAGAGTTTACCGATGTCGGAGCGTATCTGAAAAAGCAAGGACGTTTCAGACATTTAAGCGATAACGATATAGAAATCATAAAAGACTCACGTGATAAAAAGTGGGAAAAAATCAATCAGAATTGGAGGATAAAATAATGAGCAGAGATGTAAACAACAAATATTGGGACGAGGAATTGGAAACACTTCCGAGAGAGGAACTTGAAAAAAGACAGCTTGTGGATTTGAAAGAGATTGTGAAGTTCGCATATGAAAATGCGCCTTACTACAAGCGTTCATTTGATGAAGCGGGTGTTAAGCCGGAGGATATAAAGGAGCTTTCGGATATACAAAAATTCCCGTTCATTGACAAAAAGACGCAGAGAGATACGCAGGGTGTCGGGTCGTTCTTGGGCGAGCTTTGCGCAGTTCCCGAAGAAGATGTCGTATTTATTTCAACTTCATCGGGTTCGACGGGTGTTCCGACAATGAGCCCGTTTACAAAAAAGGATTTCGATGAATTTCAGGATACCGAAAGCAGATGGTTCTGGCAGATCGGAATGAGACCGAACGACAGATATGTTCACGCTCTTAATTTTTCATTGTATGTCGGCGGTCCCGATGTTATCGGCGCACAGAATTTAGGGGCGCTTTGCATATGGGGCGGCACACTTCCGAGCGAAAGACTTTTGTTTATACTGAAAACATATCAGCCGACAATAATTTGGACAAGTCCCTCCTACGCTTGGCAGCTTGGCGAAAAGGCGTTGAAAGCAGGTATTGACCCGAAAAAGGATTTGAATATTAAGAAGATAATTGTAGCCGGTGAGCTTGGCGGCTCAATCGACGCAACAAGAAGAGCGATTGAAGATTTGTGGGGTGCGGAGGTCTATGACTTCTACGGACTTTCCGATATATTCGGAGCGTGCGCCGCAATGTGCGAAGCAAAGGACGGATTACATATCGCCGAAAACCATATTCTTGTTGAAACGGTTGATATTCACACAGGCGAGGTTTTGAAACCGGGAGAAGTCGGCGAGCTTGTATTTACAACTCTCAGAAAACACGCAAGACCGCTTATCCGTTTCAGAACGGGCGACATCGGCTGGATTGACAACACGCCCTGTAAATGCGGAAGAACACACGGAAGAATACATATAAACGGCAGAAAGGACGATATGTTTATCGTGTCGGCGGTCAATGTATTCCCCAGCGATATTGAGGCGGTTATCCGTGAACAGAAAGACATTACAGGCGAATACCTGATAAGAGTATTTGAAAAGGATTTTACTTGCAAATACAGTGTTGAAATCGAAAAGAAAACGGACAATCCCGATACAGATGAGGAAGTAGCGGCAAAGATAAGCGCAGCGTTAAAGGCAAGAATCGGAGTTAAACCTTATACGGTTGTTGTTCACCCCGACGGCGGACTTGATACACGCAGTGAGCATAAATCAAGGAGAATCATTGATGAACGCAAGCTTGACTACTCAATATGATATATTGCCGGTGATAGATGCCCATTCGCATATTTTCCCCGACAGTATTGCGGAAAAAGCAAAAATCAGCGTTGGTGATTTTTATAATCTGCCAATGTTCACATCGGGAACATTGGCAGAGCTTTACAAGGTACGCAGCGGCATTTTTGAGAACAGAAAAATTACATTGCAGGCGATTTTTTCGCCTGCAATGAATGCGCCGCAAACCAAGAGCATTAACAGCTTTATATCAACGCTTTGCGCAAAGGATAAAAGTTTGATAGGTTTCGGAACTCTGCATAAGGAAAATAATGATTATAAAGATGAGATACAGAGAATTAAAGCACTTGGATTAAAGGGAATAAAGTTTCACTCTGATTTTCAAAAAACGGATATAGATGATGAAAAAATGCTGCCTGTTTACAAAGAAACGGCAGAAAATAATTTGCCTGTCATTTTTCATATGGGTGATAAAAAGCTGAAATATTCATCTGTTGAAAAGCTGAAAAATGTATTGTGCGAAATACCAAATCTTACGGTAATTGCAGCTCATATGGGAGGTTATATGCATTGGCAGGAGGCTTATAATACGCTTGCACCCGATGACCGCTTGTATTTTGATGTTTCAAGTGTATTAAGTTTTATTCCTCATTACGAATTTAATAAAATGCTTGAAAAATTCGGCGTCGGTCATTTTTTCTTCGGAAGTGATTTCCCGATGTGGAATCCGATTGATGAACTGAAAAAGCTTTCGGAATTTGTACAAAACGATATTGACCGCAGAAAAATAGAGTATTATAATTATATTGAGTTTTTGAAAAAATACAGCAATGAAAGGAAATAAGTATGAAAGAATTAAGTAAGCGCACGGCAACATTTACCGATTCTGTAATACGCCGTATGACACGAATTTCAAATAAATACGGAGCGGTCAATTTATCACAGGGTTTTCCCGATTTTGAACCGCCGAAAGAAATACTGGAGCGTTTGGCAGAAGTTGCAAAAGAGGATTTTCACCAATACTCAATTACTTGGGGTGCACAGAATTTCCGTGAGGCTCTTGCAAAAAAACAGGAGCGTTTTATGGGCAGAAGCATTGATCCGAACAGCGAAATTGTTGTTACCTGCGGAAGCACGGAGGCAATGATGGCGGCAATGATGACGGTCACAAACCCCGCAGATAAGGTAATCGTTTTCTCGCCGTTCTACGAAAACTACGGTGCAGATACAATTTTGTCAGGTGCTGAGCCGATTTATGTTCCGCTTTATCCGCCCGAATTTAATTTCAATGCAGATGAACTTGAAGCGGCATTCAGACAGAACCCGAAAGCCTTGATTCTTTGCAATCCCTCCAACCCGTGCGGAAAGGTTTTTACTTATGACGAATTAAAGGTGATTGCGGATTTGGCTGAAAAATATGACGCATATGTTATTACCGATGAGGTGTATGAACATATCGTATATGAACCGAATAAGCATATTTATTTTTCAAGTCTGCCGAATATGGCACAGCGTACAATATCGTGCAGTTCGCTTTCAAAAACATATTCGATTACGGGCTGGCGCTTAGGCTATGTTATAGCACCTCCCGAAATCTGCGATACTGTAAAAAAGGTACACGATTTTCTAACGGTCGGCGCTGCCGCACCGCTTCAGGAGGCAGCCGTTGTCGGTCTGAATTTCGGTGATGATTATTATAACCGGCTTTCAGACAAATATACGAAAAAGAAAAATCTGTTCTTAAAGGGATTGGACGATTTGAAAATCAAGCACACAATTCCACAGGGTGCATACTATGTTTTGCTTGACATTTCCGAATTTAATTATGACGACGATGTGAAATTCTGCGAGGACTTGGCTGAAAAAGTCGGAGTGGGTGCAGTACCGGGCTCAAGCTTTTTCAAAGAAAATGTTAATAATTTGATAAGACTGCACTTTGCAAAAAAAGATGAAACCTTAAACGAAGCACTGAACAGGCTTGAAGATTTTCGTACAAAAATAACGGCGCATTAAAACGCCGTTATTTTTATTATCGGTAAATTTATGAGGTTTTTGATTTCTTGACAATAATGGTAAACAATGATATAATAATAAAAAAATAATTGATTTTATTGTAATTTTATGATATAATTTTTAAAATGTTATTTGTATTTTCGGAAAGAGGAACTATGATTAAGTGAAAGTTTTGGATAAAGTAAATTCACCCGAGGACGTAAAGGCGCTTTCGGATGGGGAGCTTAACGAATTATGCTCGGATATTCGTGAATTTTTAATTGACAATATTTCAAAAACAGGCGGACATCTTGCCTCAAATCTCGGCGTTGTCGAGCTTACCGTGGCACTGCACCGTGTTTTTGATTTTTCAAAGGACAGGCTTGTGCTTGATGTGGGGCATCAGTCATATGTTCATAAAATACTGACAGGCCGTAAAGATGTATTCCCGACGCTGCGGCAGGAGGGGGGGCTTTCGGGTTTCCCAAAGCGTGCGGAAAGTGAATACGATTCATTTAATACGGGACACAGCTCAACGTCCGTATCGGCGGCTTTGGGTATGGCAAGAGCAAGAGATTTGGATAACTCCGACCGTCATATCGTTGCGCTGTTCGGTGACGGCGCTTTGACGGGCGGCATGATGTACGAGGCAATGAATGATGCGGGAATTATAAAAACACCGCTTATTTTAATAATTAACGACAATAATATGTCTATTTCAAAAAATGCGGGAGCAATATCAAAGCATTTGAGAAATCTGCGCATATCACCGTTTTATTTTAAATCAAAGCATACGGTGGAAATGATTCTCGAAAAACTGCCCGTGGGCGGAAAGCTGATATATAATCTGCTTAAAAAGATGAAACGTGCGGTGCGCCGCAGAATTATTCCGACGACTATGTTTGAGGAACTGGGGTTTGTATATATGGGTCCGATTGACGGTCACGATTTGACATCGCTGACTGCGTGTCTTGAATATGCAAAAACCGAAAACAAGCCGATAATAATGCACGTTATGACGGTAAAAGGCAAGGGGTATGCTCCTGCTGAGGATAACCCCGAAAAATTCCACGGAATCGGTACATTTGATAAAAACACGGGAGAAACCGCTCCGCAGAGCGAAACCTACAGTGACCGTTTTGGCAATACGCTGTGCCGTCTGGCAAGAGATAACGACAAAATTATTGCAATTACGGGCGCAATGGCACTGGGTACGGGGCTTGATAAATTTGCCGCCGAATTTAAGAAAAGGTTTTTTGATGTGGGAATTGCCGAACAGCACGGGGTTACGCTTGCCGCAGGACTTGCCGTATCGGGATATGTTCCCGTAATACCGCTGTATTCATCATTTTTGCAGAGGGCGTATGACCAGACACTGCATGATGTATGCCTGCAAAATCTGCACGTTGTGTTTCCGATTGACCGTGCGGGAATAGTGGGTGCGGACGGTGAAACTCATCAGGGAATTTATGATATTTCATATTTACTGCATATGCCGAATATGAGCATATTGTCGCCTTGCAGTTTTAAAGAGCTTGAAGATATGCTGGATTATGCCATAAATAAGCATGACGGTCCGATTGCGGTGCGTTATCCGAAAGGCTCAGCGCAGTACGGCGAAGAACTTCCCGAATTTAAATTCGGGAAGGCGAATGTTCTCAAAGAGGGAACAGATATTACGTTAATAGCATCGGGAAGAATGATGATAAAAGCCGGGGAAATATTAAAAAGTCTTTCGGGAATTTCGTGCGAACTTATAGAACTGCCGACAATAAAACCGATAGATTCGGAAACAATAATTAAAAGTGCGGCAAAAACCAAGCATGTTTTAACAATAGAGGACAACGTAAAAATAGGCGGTATGGGATTTTTAATAAGCGATATACTGCTTGAAAACAATATCGGCTGTACGTTTAAAGCCTTTGCATTTCCTGATGAAATAATTCCGCAGGGAACAGTGGCTCAGTCAGATGAAAAATACGGACTTGGAAACGGGGAAATAATAAATTATGTCAAAAATACGATTGGACGTTCTGCTTGTAAATAAAGGGCTGATTGAAAGCCGTGAGCGTGCGAAAGCGCTTATAATGGCAGGACAGGTTTATATTGATAATCAAAAATGCGATAAAGCCGGAATGATGGTTGATGAAGAAAAAACCGTACCCGAAATTCGTGGCGAAAAGCTTAAATACGTTTCAAGAGGCGGTTTGAAACTTGAAAAGGCTATGCAGAAATTTCCGATAACACTGAGCGGAAAAACAGCAATGGATATAGGTGCGTCAACGGGAGGTTTTACCGATTGTATGCTGCAAAACGGAGCGGCAAAGGTTTTTGCGGTTGATGTCGGTTACGGTCAGTTTGCGTGGAAACTGCGCAGTGACGAACGTGTTGTTAATATGGAACGTACCAACATAAGATATGTAACAAAGAGCGACATAGGCTGTGAGCTTGATTTTGCCTCGATAGATGTTTCGTTTATATCGTTAAGGCTTGTTCTTCCCGTTGCGTATGAACTTCTTGGGGATAACGGCGAGGTTGTTGCGCTGATAAAGCCGCAGTTTGAGGCAGGACGTGAGCAGGTAGGGAAAAAAGGCGTTGTAAAGGATATAAATGTACATTACAGCGTTATAAAAACAGTTCTTGATTTTGCAAGAAACATTGATTTTCATGTGGCAGGACTGTCTTTTTCGCCGGTTAAAGGACCCGAGGGGAATATAGAATATCTGGCATATCTGAAGAAAACGGAATGTGAAGATATAATTGACGATGAGTATATAAAATCAGTTGTCGATAAGTCGCATGAGGTTTTATAAAAAGGGGAGGATAGGATGATAAAAAATGATATAATAATATCGGGCAACCGTGCCATAGCACGTTCGTATGCAAAAATAAATCTTACCCTTGACGTACTCGGTAAGCGCGAGGACGGCTATCATGACATAGAAATGATTATGCAGACTCTGAGCTTATTTGATTTGGTGATAATTGATAAAACGGCATCGGGAATATCAATATCGACTAATTTAAAATATCTTTCAAATACGGAAAAAAATATTGCATATCAGGCGGCGGAGGCTTTTTATAAAGCAACGGGAATAAAAAGCGGCGTTAAAATAATGATACACAAAAATATTCCCGTGGCGGCAGGACTTGCGGGCGGAAGCGGCAATGCGGCGGCGGTACTGCTGGCGATGAATATGCTGTACAATACGGGCTTGACGATTGACGAGCTGTGCGGTATAGGACTTACTCTCGGCGCAGACGTTCCGTTCTGTATAAAAGGCGGAACACAGCTTGCGTGCGGAATCGGTGAGATTTTAACACCGATAGAAACCGATATATCATATAATGTACTGCTTGTCAAGCCTCTTTTGAATATTTCCACTGCCGCAATATATAAGGAAATAGACGGAATAAAATTCTCAAAAAGACCGAATAATGCGGCAATGATAAAAGCGCTGAATGACGGAGATATTTACGGAATAACTGAAAATCTCTGCAATGTTATGGAGAATGCAACCGAAAAGGCACACCCGATTATAAGCGGTATAAAAAGCAAAATGCTTGCCGACGGCGCACTGGGTACGCTGATGAGCGGTTCTGGACCTACGGTATTCGGAATATTTGACGATTACGGCAAGGCATTCAAGGCGGCGGAGGATTTTTCGTTCCAGTTTAAGGATACTTACATTACAAAAACATATTATTAGGCGAGGAGGATTGTTATGGACGTTAAAGAAAATCAGACTTTGGAAACAGAGCTTACACCCGAAGAGGTTACGGAGTATTTCAAGCCCGATGAAGAAAAAACGGAAGAAAAATTCAGATTTGGATTTAATATTGACGATTCTCTTACAGAGGAAATTCACGAATTTCCGACACCGCAGCAGAGCCGTCTGCTGTTTGTTTCGGCTTGCGTATTTGCTTCGGCACTGTTTCTTTGTACGGCGTTCATAGCCGGAACGAATTTATCTGCCGGCAGTGAGCAGACAGCCGCTGCGCTGGAGCAGTTACGTGCCGTAAGCAGTGAATATCATGATGTCACCGAAAAGAAAAACGAGCTTACAGAGGAGGTACGCAAACTGTCAGATGAAGAACTTGATTCACAGTCAACGGCAAATTCTCTCAATAATTTTGATTCGGCAAAGAAAGCATTGGAGGAAAAGCTGAATACGGCAAAGGCGGATTTTCAGAAAAAAAATGATGAGCTGTATGAGATAAATGCCGCATTGAACGGTATTGATGAGTCGGCATACACAATAAAGCTTGAACCGGGTGAATACAGCGTAGGTGCAGATATTCCCGAGGGAACGTTCAGCGTAACCGGAAACGGGAGCATTATTGCCTCAACAAGCGCAAACGAAGCGGTAATAAATATGCAGCTTTCGGATTCACCGAATATTGTTGTGCTGAAAACAGGGTATACGGTAAAAATAAACTGCACCGCTGAATTTGCGGCATCAGCGGAATAAAGGAAGGAGGCTTTGTATATGGATAAATTCAGAACGGGCGCTGCCGCAGCGGCGGCGGTTATTTCGCTTACAGCGGGGTATTTTGTATATAACAAGGCGCTTTCAAGCGGTGCGCTTACTAATGCGGATACTGTTTTGCAGGCGGAAATAACGACAATTAACGGTGATATAAAAAAGCTTGAGGAACGGCGCAGCAATTATAATAAATCAATAGAAAAAAACAATGAGGTTAAATTTCAGAATGAGGAGCAGAATAAGGAAATTACAAAGCTTAATGAGCAGATAGATGAATACAAAAAGAAAACGGATGAACTGGAAAAGCAGCTAAAAACGGCGAAAGCAAAGCAGGACAGACTTGCACAGCATGAGTCGGGAATAAAAAGCATATCGGCTCATACAATGGGAGAGACGATTGCTCTTGGCAGCGGAATATACAAATGCACAGCACAGGCAACTGAAATTACTGCAATTGCTCCGTCACCGTCTGCAACGGGAACGGCTGCGGGAGAGGGACAAATTCCTCCGGGACGGTATAAGCTTTCAGGAACGGGGTCGTTCAGAATTGTTACGGTATCTTCAAATACCGTAAAGGAATCGCAAATGATGAAAAATCTTGACAGCAATTCATATACACTGAATCTGACCGATAACACCGAATTGATTACGGACGGAGATGTGTCGATTACGGAAATAAAATGAATTTTATATAAGCCTCAAATGCAGATTTCGGGGCTTATTTTTTTGCGATATTACACACACGTTACGATTTATTTTGTTAATTTTAATATTTTTGTTGCTTTTTTGTAATCTTTGTGTTATAATAGGGGGTAAGGACAATAACGAAAGGATGATTTTGTGGACTTACTTGTGTTTAATAACATTGAAAATGACGACTGTATCAAAGGTATTACCGATAAGGATAATACACGGGTTTTAAGAAATATAGTCAGGTTCGCAGAAACAGAGGGACTTACCGATAACAGTATTCATGAGTATGTTGCGTCGTTCCTTGCGAATGATGAAAACATAGTTTCACAGCTTGCACAAAGCGGAGCTAAAATCGGTGACGACCTGTATCGTATTGCTCTGCTTGATACAGAGCGCATTTATGAAAGGTTGTTCTGTGCCTCGCATATGAAATATATGACGTCGGGAAACGAGACGGGTTTCAGTGAGGAGTATAAGACTTCCATGCGTTCGCTTGTAAATGCCGAAAGCGCAAATGCACTTTTGGACGGGCTTATCATGCACTACAGAAAACTCGGAACGGGAATTTTGGCGAAATACCTTGCTTTTAAGTATGACGGAGAACTGCGCGGAATAAAGAAATTCGATGACAGCTCGTTTGATAATCTTATAGGCTTAGAGCATCAGAAACAGGTGCTGATAGATAATACAAAAGCATTTGTTGACGGAAAAAAAGCAAATAATGTATTGCTTTTCGGTGACAGAGGTACGGGAAAGTCGTCATCTGTCAAAGCTCTGCTTAATATGTTTGCCAAAGACGGGCTGAGGCTTATAGAAATACCAAAGACGAGCATTGCCGACATACCCGAGCTGACAGAAACTCTGAGATGCAGACCGCATAAATACATACTGTTTCTTGATGACCTGACGTTTGAAACTCACGAAACCGAATACCGTGCACTGAAAATTGCAATGGAGGGTCAGCTTCAGGCTCAGAATGATAATGTTCTTATCTATGCAACCTCGAACAGACGCCACCTCATAAGAGAAAACTGGTCGGACAGAGAGGGCGGAGAGGTTCATGTGAACGACCAGCTTCAGGAGACGCTGTCGCTTTCAGAGCGATTCGGAATATCAATTGTATTTTCAGCGCCTAACCAGAAAGAATATCTGAATATCGTAAGCGAGCTTTTGAAAAAGCACGGTGTTGAAATGGACGCCGATACAGAGAAAAAAGCAGTGGTATGGCAGATGAATTACGGGTCGAAAAATGCACGCTGCGCAAAGCAGTTTGTTGCAAATTATATAGCAAAAAAATAAATATATGGAGGATTAACATGAAAAAGAATTTATTTGCGGTTTTATTGACCGTATCAGTTTTAACATGCGGAGCGGCGGCTTTTGCAGACGCTGAGGAAACTCCTGTAAATGATGTCAATACGGCAGTAGTAACATCAGTTTCTCAGGAACAGGGAGCAGGAGTTATTCCGACCTTAATGGGAAAAGAGGAAAACGAAAAAATCGTATTTGATTATTCGGGTGATTTGATTTTTGCGGGATATTCAAACGATGAAAGTAAATTACTGTATGCGTCGGGCGTATGCAAGCCGACAGACGGTAAAATTACACTGGATAAGGAAAATCTGTATACGGTTATGAGAGCGTATGATATAAAAAACAATCTCATATTTGATGTGTTGTTTGAGATTCCAGAGCCGACATCATCGCCTGTTCCGACAGCGTCGCCTGCACCGACTGCAAGCGCAGAACCTACGGCAGCGCCGACAGCATCACCGTCATCAACATACAATCCGAATGAATTTCCCGATGTGTATGAAAAGGCTGTAAATGCAATTCAGGCATTTGCCGTAATTGAATCAGTTACTCAGGTATCGGTTGATTCGCAGACGGAAAGCAAGATTACTTATTGGTATCAGGGCAAGCAGCAATCGGATATATTCGGCGATGATGTGAATATTGTTGCCGCTCCGGAGAATGCACAGAATTTAGTAAGTGCTTCGCTCTCGTCATTGAAAAGAGGAGACGTTGTTTACTTTAACAGAAATATGAGCGGTAAAATCAAGGAAATTGCCGTTATATATCAGATTCAGAACTCCGATATTGTAAACAGTACATCAGATTTCGGTGCTTCATTTGAAAAGCTGTTCAGCATAAACGGCGGTGTAGGCGGATATTCAGGCTGGACTGTTGCGCAGTACGGTCAGAAACTTGCAAGCAAGGGTACACAGTATGCGTTCGGAGTTATTGCAAAGCGCGATAATAATAATGTTTATCTGCTGAATAAAACAGGTAATACCGATAATTCGATACTTGTTGATGTTGCGGAAAAGGCCATGGTGTACAAATGCAATATGACGCTGAAAAGCGGAATTGAGCTTACAAGAACATCGGGAATAGCAAGTACAATTTCAAGCAAGGCATGGAATGACGCCTACGGTACGGAAAGTCCGATAATTTCATTGAATGATTCAGGCTACAATTATATGCTTGCAAGAATCGTTGACGGTACGGCAACAGATGTTGTTATATATACAAATTATAAAAAATAAAATTGAAAAACTGAAGGGAGACATTTGATGTTAAAACTAAAAAAGACAGCAGCAATGCTTCTTTCCGCCATAACGCTTTTCTGTACGGCATTTGCCGCCGATGTGACGGTTATGACGGATGGCATAGGCAATTCAAGGTACATGAGCTTTGAAAATGCACAGCCAATAATGGAAAATGACATATTATTTGTACCTGCAAGGTCATTTGCCGATGCGGCAGATATGGAGGTTGAATGGGATCAGAGTACGGAAACGGCATTATTGTCGGTAAATCTTAAAAATGGTTTCGATTCACCTGTACATAAATTTTGCTCAGAGGTAATTAATAAGGTTTCAAATTACGGTCTTGATATTACTCCGAAAGCAGTCAGCGCAGCATTTACGGCTGATAAATATGAAGCAGTATTGAGATTTGTATTTGAGGATTGCGACGGTGATGAGGTTGCCGTCGGTAAAGAGGTGGATATGGGTTCAGCTCCGAAGGTAATAAACGATTCAACATTGATGCTGCCGTTAAGAGCGGTATGTGATGTGTTCGGCTTTTCCGTGGGTTGGAATCAAGATGAATTGGCGGTAAGTCTGTCAGTTCCCGATGTGGCTGTTGTGCCTGTCGGAATGAAAATTATTCCCGTACATACGTCTGTTGAAATTGAACCTGATGAGGTGTATGAGGAAATAGTAGAAGAAGACGCACCCGTGCAGGAAAACAAGGGTACGTATTTGGGAAGATTTAAAATAACTCATTATTGTCCATGCAGCATATGTAACGGCGGCTGGGGTAACAATACGGCTTATGCCGGCAAGATTACTCCGGGGCAGACTATTGCGGTTGACCCGAATGTTATACCGCCTATGAGTTGGGTGTATATTGACGGTTACGGACTGCGGCGTGCGGAGGACTGCGGCGGCGGAATCAAGGGCAATCATATTGATATGGCGGTTAATTCGCATAGCGAGGCGTATAAAATAGGCGTTGTATATAAAGATGTCTGGTTACAGAATTAATGAAAAACGGTTTCCTTTTCGGAAACCGTTTTTATTATATCAAATTTTTGTTTGCATTTCGGTATTCGGACGGAGAAAGTCCGAATTTTGCTGAAAACGACAATGAAAAGTAATTTGGGTTTGAAAATCCGCACTTATCGGAAATTTCTTTAATACTGTATGATGTGTTTATCAAAAAGGAAACTGATTTTTCAAGACGCATATTCATCAGATATTTGTGAAGAGTGTAGCCGGTGTATTGAAGCATCAGCCGATTGAGATGATACGGATGATAATGAATAATATCTGCAATATCACGGTTGCTGATATTTTTGGAATAATTGTTTTCTATAAAAGAAAGTATGGTATCCATTTTGTTACGTACATTTAAAGCCGGATATAGGCAATCTATAATAATGTCTTTAAGAAGACACGAACAGCGTTCACCGAAAAATATGTTTTTTCTTTGGTGCAGCAAGACAATTTTTAAAAGGTTTTGCCGTATATCGGAAGTGTCAAAAAAAATTATGGGCGAGTTGAGCTGTGTATAATCCTCAAATTCGGAAGTATTCAGGATTTTGTTTTTAATTGCGTATTTTGCTTCGGCAGGTGAAAAAGGTGATATAATGTCATGAAATTTTTGCGTATAGTCAAAATTTACAGATATTATTTTTACATCGGAAACGGTATTGAAACGGTATACGGTACCGCTGCGCCAAAGCATAACGGTATCGGGGCAAAATGAGTATGTTTGATTTTCCGACACAACACTGCCCATGCCCTCTAAAATATAGAATAATCTGCAATCATAACAGCACACAAGCTTGTTCGGCGCAGAAATCGTATTAATTTGAGCGTATCTTATATAAGGGTTTATCTCAGATATTTTCATTTTTAATCTCCAATATAATATTTGTTTTTTATAGATTAATGTTCTTTTTCTTTATTTACTATATCATATATTTATGATAAAATCAAGTAAAAAATAAATCGGAAGTGAATTAATGTTGAGTGTAAATTTTATCGGACAGACGGTTGGATTTATTGCTATGCTTGTATCGGTTGCAATATATTGGCAGAGAAAAAGAAAAAATATAATTTTTATGAAGCTTACAACAGATGTATTGTGGGCGCTGCATCATTTGCTGATATTCAGTTATACTGCGGCGGCAACGGCAACGGCTGCAATATTCAGAGAGTTTGTTTTTTATAACTATGATAAAAAATGGGCAAAAAGCAGAATGTGGCAGATAAGTTTTTCGCTTTTATTTGCAGTGGCAGCAGTTGTAACATGGAAGGATTGTTTTAGTATTATACCGGCAATCAGTTCGATTCTGACAACAATAGCATTCGGAAATAAAAGAATTTTTATTATAAAGCTTTTTGCTTTTGCCGCATCTGTAGGTATGATGATATACGGTATACATTATCATTCAGCGGCAACAATTGTCAATGAATGTCTGACACAAAGTTCAATTATAGCGGCAGCAGGTATCGGGTGTATAAATAAAAGGAGAAATAAAAATGAAAGCAATTGATAATAACGGAACAGAATATAATGTTTTACAGAAAGAAAACGAATTTATCGTAAAAAAAAGTGATATTTCACTAAAGGTGGAATATGTTGATTTGATTTTTGATGAATTTGACGCAGTGCAGGGAGAGAACGGATATTATGTTATTGCTGATGTGAATAACAGCGGAAGTTATATTTGCGAATTTACGGAAAAGAAAGACAGTGAATTGATAATCAAACAAAACCTTATGCCGATATTTGGTGTTAAAAATAAAAACTGCTGTATTTTGGGAATCGTTACGGGTATGAGGTATAATTTTAATATTGTTACGGGCAAGAAAGGTAAAGATTATTATTTGTTTCTGCGCTTTAAGCTTGATGATTTTTGTACGGACGAAGATATAAAAACGCTTATTGTGAAGCTTGATAAAAATAGCGGATACTCCGAGATGGCTCAAAAATACAGAGAATATCAATTAAATAATAATAAATGTGTTCCGCTGAAGGAACGCATAAAGAAAAGACCGTTGCTTGAATATGCGGTTGAATCACCCGAAATACGTATAAGAATGGGCTGGAAGCCGGTTCCGCCGGAAATATTAGAACAAACCGAGGAAAATGAGCCTGAAATGCACGTTGCATGTACGTTTGAAAGAGTTAAAGATATAGTGGACGAGCTGGCACGGCAGGGAGTGGATAAGGCACAGCTTTGTCTTGTGGGGTGGAATAAAAGTGGTCATGACGGACGATGGCCGCAGATGTTTCCCGTTGAAGAAAAGCTTGGCGGAGAGAAAAAACTGCGTGAGCTTATAAGCTGCGCACAAAAAAAGGGTTATCAGATTGTATGCCATACAAACAGTACGGATTGTTACAGTATTGCGGACAGCTTTACAGATGAGGTGCCCGCAAAGGAAAAGAACGGCGGGTTTAAGAAAAGCGAATTGCCGTGGAGTGGAGGAAGAATGTACAGGCTTTGTCCGAAAAAAGCATATGAGTATGCGTGCGAGGATTTGCCGAAAGTGGCAGAGCTGGGTTTTGAGGGATTGCACTATGTTGATGTTCTTTCGGTGATTCCGCCGATAGAATGTCATGAAGAAAAGCATAAATCCAATGGAAAAAACGCATTAGAATATTATAATGGAATAATGGAAATGTGTCATAAATATATTGGCGGATTTTCCTCGGAGGGTACATATGATTTTACAGCTAAATATCTTGATTACGGATTATATACACTGTTTGAAAATAAAAAGAATGATTTCTTTGAAAGACGTATACCGCTTTGGCAGCTTGTTTATCACGGAATAATTTTATCAAATCCAACAACCGATACTGTCAATTATACAATAAAGCCATATAGTAAAAAATTGCTTTTTAAGGAATATGGCGGCAGACCTTCATTTTATTTTTATTCAAAATTCATATCGGGCATACTTGCGGACTGGCTCGGTAAAGAGGATTTAATTTGTGATACGGACGAACAGCTAAGGTACAGCGTATCGAAAATAAAAGAAGCTTATGACGAATACAAAGAGATATGTCACCTGCAATATGAATTTATGGTAAAGCATGAAGAGGTGAAATCGAGAGTATACAAATGTACTTATTCCGACGGAACTGGAATAATCGTGGATTATAATACAGGGCTGTAAAAAACTACAGCCCCAAATCCTTTTTCCATTTTTCAATATTTTCCTTTATAAATTCATCGTCGTTTAAATGCGGATACATTTTACAAACTCTGTCAAGTTCTTGCAATTGACCGTCCGACAGCGTTTCGTTCGGGTTAAGACAGTATATATTACTCATAAGCCCCTGACGTCTCAATATTTCGTGAAGTCCTGCAATACAGCCGCTGAAATTATGTGCGGTGTCAAAAAATGCGCTGTTTGAGTCGGTTACTTCTGCCGCAAGAGTTAAAAGCTCGCTTGAAACAACATCGTTTTTCTTCTCTTTTTTCACTTTTTCAAACAGCTCAACAGCACGCTTTGTCCATACCGACCAGTGTCCGAGCAAACCGCCGTCAAAGCCCTTTTCTATTATTTTCCCGTTTTTATTAAACCGATATTTTGTTAAAAGGTCAATTACTATGTTATCGTCATTGCCCGTATAAAGAGTTATGTCATCGCATCTATCCGACATCACTGCGGCTCTGACAACTTCAAGAGTCTGATAGCGGTTGAATGAGGCGCATTTGATTGCCGCAACATTCGGAATTGAGCATATTTGTTCCCAGTAATTGTATGTAAACTGACGTCCGCCGCAGGCTGTCTGAAGATAGAATCCGACTACGGGAATAATTTCGGAAATTGCCGCCGTTCTTTCAATCATGTACTTTTCAGATTTATCGTTTAAGCCGCCGGGACTTAGAAGAACTGCGTCAAAATTATATTTTTTTGCTGTTTCGGCTTCGTTTAACGCCTGCGCCGTTTCACCGCATACACCTGCAATTTTTACGATTGTTCTGCCCGTTTTGTTTTCAAAGTTTTCAATTTCCTCCGAAACGGTTTGAAGTACCGTTTCAAATAAATTATACTTGGGGTCTCTTATTTCAAATTGAGTTGTATGGACTGCTGCGGCAATTCCGCCGACTCCGCAGTTTAAGTAATAATTTATAAGCAAGCGCTGACCGTTCTTATCAAAGTTTCTGTTTTCGTCAAGTACAAGCGGTATTGCAGGAATTACAGTTCCTTTTTTTAATATTTCAAGTGCCGTTTCATGTCTGTTCATTTTTCTTACCTCCGTTAATAACTGCCTTTTCGTTCTTCAAAATGAGTCGGCTTGCAAAGGGTTCTGCCGCCGTCCTTTATGTACTCCGCCTGCCAGCGTATAAGTGTTTTTGCGGACACTGACGGATAACCGAAAGTTTCCATGGCAAGCGATGAATCGTTTAAATATGCGTCATTTCCGGCAGTGCCTTCAAATATCGGCTTTTTTCCCAGATATTCTCCCAGCTCCTCCGCCGTTTTCCTTATTGAGACGGTTTCGGGACCCGTAACATTCATTATCTTTATCGGTGAAGAAACATGGAGCAAGCCTCTTATTGCGATTTCATTTGCACTGCCCTGCCATATAAAATTAAAGCATGGCGTTGCAAGGCTTATAGGCTCGCCTTTTAATATTTTATCGGCAAGGTCAAACAAAACTCCGTACCGTAAATCAACGGCAAAATTCAGACGGTAAATAAATATTTTTGTACCGAATGTATTTGCGGCGTATTCAAAAGCCCGCTCCCTTGCAAGACAGCTCATGGTATACTCACCGACAGGTCCTATCTTGTCACATTCTCTGCAACCGCCGTCCGAAAGCTTGACAATAGGGTATATATTACCCGACGAAAATACAACGATATTTGAATTTTTGAATTTGTCGGCGACAAATGACGGCAGTGTGGAGTTCATTGCCCATGTCTGCCATTCACAGCCGTCAGTACCGAATTTTCGCCCTGCCATATATATTACATTTTCGATTTCTTCAAGTGAATAAAGCTTATCTTTGTCAAGCAAATCCGCAGTAATCACTTCAACGCCGTTTGATTTCATAAAATCCGAGGCAAGCTTATCACTGCCCCTTGATACTGCGATAATTCTTTTGTCAATACCTGCTTTTTTTACTGCATTTTTTGCCAGTACCGCAAGTGTAGGCCCCATTTTGCCGCCTGCGCCGAGAATCATTATATCGCCTTTGATTTTTTTAATATCCTCAACAAGTGCGTCCGACGGGTCAGTGAGCATTTCATTAAGCTTTTGTTCTGTCCACATATAATTCATTCCTTTCATTGTACAGGCTTGCCAGTCCGCCCTCCGAGGTTTCACGGTATCGGCATGACAAATCCTTGCCTGTTTCATACATTGTTTTTATAACCAAATCAAGCGAAATTTTTCTTTCGCCGTATAACATTTCAGCAAGAGAAACAGCGTCAACCGCACGCATTGCCGCAACGGCATTGCGTTCTATGCAGGGTATC
Source organism: uncultured Clostridia bacterium (assembly GCA_934454215.1). GTDB lineage: Bacteria > Bacillota > Clostridia > UBA1381 > UBA1381 > Ornithomonoglobus_A. The sequence continues at coordinate 4,175 of CAKSGG010000037.1, read as the reverse complement.
TGAACCAACCCCCGCACAGGGTCGCAGGTAAGCCCCAAGTGATGTTCAAGGGCGATTTCCGCAGCACATTCAATTTGTTTTATATTAAACCCTCTTAAATATGCAAACGCAGCCGCCGCCATAACGCAGGCACTGCCTATCTCCGCCTGACAGCCACATTCCGCGCCGCTTATCGACGCATTTCTTTTTATAATATTGCCGATTATTCCGGCGACCTCAAGAGCCGATATTATATCCTCATCGGAATATCCAAGCTCCTGCTGTTTGAAAATAAGCACTGCCGGAAGAACGCCCGACGCTCCGCAGGTGGGCGCAGTAACGGTCATTTCGCCCGTGGCGTTTTCTTCTCCGGCGGCATATGCATAAGCTGAAATCATATATATTTCTTTCTCATGCCCGAATGCCTTTGTCTGTCCTTTTTTAAACAGCATTTTTGCTTTTCGTTTTATATCAAGTCCACCCGGAATAATACCCTCACACAAAAGTCCGTTATTGACGGTTTCTTTCATACGCTCCCAGACCGATTTCATATATAGACGTATTTCCTCGCCCTCGTGCTTTTCGACGTATTCGGATAATGTTAAGCCGTTTGCACAGCAATAACGTTCAATCTCAAAAAAGCTTTTTTCATTGTAAATCATCTTTGATTTTGGTGTTTCTTCGCCAAGTACTTTTATTGCTCCGCCGCCTATGCTTAAAAATACTTTTCTGTATATTTCGATGTTTTTCTCGTATGCGGCAATTTCTAATGTATTGGGGTGGGGTAAATCGGTTTTTTTTGTATTGAAAATGATTTTTATAGGTACATCTCCGAATGTCTGCTCAATAGCGTAGTCGGTTCTGTGTCCCTTTCCCGTTTTTGCAAGAGAACCGAAGAGAGTTATTTCAAAAAAATCTGCGTCGGGGTTTTCGCTCAGTGCCTGTCTGCACGCAAATACAGGTCCCATGGTATGCGAGCTTGACGGACCTCTGCCTATTTTATAAATTTCTTTTATACTGTACATTTTTAATCTCCGTATATTTTTTCAATCATGCTTATAACGGCTTTACCGTATTCGCCGTTTGTGATTTCGGTGTTTTTACCGTTTATCAGATTAGCGAACTGCTCCAATTGCCTGTCTGCAAAAAGTCCGTCGTCATGAACGTCAATTAAAGTCCATTCACCGTTTTTATATTCTTTTAAATACATTCCGTCTGATACGCACAGAGCGCCGTCCGTAAAATAATAAATTGCCTCATATCCGCAGCCGCTGTAGCCCGAAAAAGTAACCGACGCACTGAAGCTGTTTTTGAATTTCATAAGATACTGTGCATGACCTTCTATGTCAAATTCGTTTTTTGCATTTGCACATGATGAAGAAATTTCCGCATCCTGCACGCCTATCATATAAAATATTTTATCTATAGCGTGTGCGCCGTAGTTCATTACTATACCGCCGCCTGATGTTTTTTTATTTAAGAACCAGCGAGGGCGGTTTTCGTCGAAATAATTTGCGGTTCTGCGTTCCTCATACATAACAAATTTGCCGAGTTTTTGACTGTCAACGTATTCTTTTACAATTCTGTTTGCCTTAAAATATCGCTGAACATGACCGACAGCAAGCTTTTTACCGCTCTTTTTTTCCGCCGCAAGCATTTTATCACATTCCTCAACTGTATTTGCCATAGGCTTTTCAACAAGAACGTTAAGCCCGTTTTCAAGAAAAAACACAGAGGCTTCACAGTGCAGAAAATGCGGAAGATTAATTATAACCGCCTCTGCGTCTGTTTTGTTCGGAATATCATGATAATCCGAAAATGCAGGCACATTATATTCTTTGCTGAAATTCCGTAATTTTTCCTCATTTGTATCACATACGGCACAAAGCTCAAAGCTGTCCGAATTTTTGATTGCTTTCAAATGCTCTGCGCCTATACTGCCCGTTCCGATAACTGCTGTTTTAATCATAATTACACCTCGCATAAAATTTTATTCATTATTGCCGTTTCGTTTTTCAGCTCTTCAAGGCTTTCGTTTCGTAAAAACTCAAACAGTAAAAACACATCGGCATTGTTTCCTTTAAGAATTTTTATAAATTTTTTCCATATTTTTTCTCCGTCTTTTACAGAAAATCTGTTTATATCGGAATCTACATAAAAGACATGAACCATTTTGAGATACGGTAAAAACGCTTTCAGAGTTTCAGTATTTTTTTCAAAAGATACCCATGGGTCATATTGGAAATACATTCCGAGATTTTCGCAGTTCACATCACGTATAACCGATAATGCGTTTTCTGCCGTATCGGTAACGGAGTCGTTATGATATTCAAAAGCAATTTGAATATTTTCAGACAAAGCGGCTTTACATACGGCTTTCGTTTCCTCAATCAAACTTTTGTACTCACTGCCGCTGAGACGTGATGACGCTTTATCGCCGCCCCATATTCGTATGATGTCTGCGCCGAGAGCCTTTGCCGTTTTCAAATATTTATCAAAATCATCATTTTTGCCAAGCCTGAAATATGAGCCGTAGGACGGTGTGCAAATCCCCGCACTGCGTGTCTTTTCGCCTATAAGCCTTGCCGCATTGATATTATCGGGCGGAACATGAACATCGCCGCCCCACTCAATAGCCGAAAGGTTACATTCGGTGCAGTATTTTAAAATTTCATCGGCATTAAGCTTTCGGAATGTAACGGAGGTCAGTCCCAAATTCAGCATAATCAATCTCCTTTCATTAAATAGTTAAGAACGGAATCCGTAACTATTTTTATTCGCTCGTTCATTGTTTCATCATTTTCAAGGTCAATATGTATAACCTTTGATAATGTATACATATTTGAAAAGTACGAGAAAGCCCCCGTAATAAGCGAAAGAAGAACCTGCTTTTCGTCGGCGCTTTTATTGAATATTTTTTCGCTTTTACCCTTTTCAACTGTATTTTTGAGCATTTTCAGCATAGGGTCTTTGATATTTAAAGCGCCGCTTGCTTCTATATATTTTGCCTCGTTCAGGTTTTCCCACATTATAAGTCTGACAAAATTGGGATTTGATTTAAGAAATAAAAAATATTCCCTTACAATTGTTTCGATTTTTTCTTTGTAGCCGAAATCTTTTTCTATTATTACGTTCTCAAGCTCCGAAAGCTTTGAATATTCGTTATATATAACGGTTTCATAAAGTTTTTCCTTGCTTTGGTAATATTGGTAAATCATATTTTTATTAAATCCCGAAATGCGTGCAATGTTATCGACTCTTGCGCCCGCAAGCCCCTTTTGAGCAAATTCGGTTTCCGCCGCCGCAAGAATTTTCGCTTTTGTTGCGGCGCTGTTTCGTGTTTTTCTTTCTTCTGCCATAATTAATCCTTTCTTATTTCGTGCATATTTTCGGCATTATTATAAAGCAAATCTATTACGGTATTTACCATTATTTTTGCCGGTACGACATGAGTTAAATATTTATCGGAGGCGTGAAAATCCTTGCTGTGCGCTCCTCCGCAAAAACCGCCTATTGTAGGCTGTATTACGGGCAGGACTTTGCACAAATCGCCGACATCGGTAGAGCCTATCATGTCAACGCCGAAGCATATTTCATCAACAAGCCCTTTGGCGTTATCCGCAAAAATGCGGCTGAGTTTCTCATTTTGATGTAATGGGGCATAACTGCCGACTGTTGTTATTTCGGCTTTTGCGCCTATGCCGTAAGCTGCGCCGTTTATGGCGTTTTCGACCTTTTTCTCTGCATTTGCGATTGCGCTTTCCGTTGCTCCTCTTACATACAGTTCCATTCGCACATCGGCGGGAACTGTATTTACGGAATCTCCGCCTTTTGTAATAATTGAATGAACTCTTATTTTATCCTCATCTTTAAATGTTTCTCTTTGCATACCTATCATTGTAAGTGCTGCGGAGGCGGCATTGAGTGCATTGATTCCCTCAAACGGCGCTCCGCCGGCATGAGCCTCTTTACCGATAAATTTAATTGTTTTTGCGGTAAAGCCCAGTCCGCCACCTCCGATAAAAAGCTTTTTTTGCGGACAGTTTGCCTGGGAATGAACCATCATCGCCGCATCAATATCATTAAATACACCCAAATGAAGCATTTCCTGTTTCCCGCTGAAATATTTTATTTTTCCGTCGTTTTTTAATTTATTGCGATAATCCATATCAATAAATTCTTCTGACGGAACCGCC
>CAKSGG010000036.1 GCA_934454215.1 uncultured Clostridia bacterium | reverse complement strand
CGGCTTTTTCCTCGAAAGAAATTTACTTATTTATTGTTCAAGCTCCTGCTTGATTTTTTCTGCCGCTATTGATTCATTTTTCATTCCTCCTTCTTTTTTATACTGATTTTAGTTATAAGCTTTAATTTCTCACCTTTCTCCGACCGCATATCAAGTCTCATTACCTGCCTTTTTGCATAGTCTACGCTGTACGGCTCATATTTTACGGTTTTCGGAGTCCAGTTTACAGGCTCGGCACTGACATGCTCATTATTGTACATATTAAGTATAAATGCTGCCTGCATAGGCTTTGTAAATTCAAATTCATCTGTAATTTCATACTCATACGGACTGCTTGATTTTATTGTTCTGACATTCTTCTTTACAATTGATTTGTCCCATACATTGTCATTATCGCAAATCCATGTTAGTTCTCCGTCCTTGTACTCGCTTTTTATCATTGTGCTTCCGTAACCGTGCTGCGAATTTTGGCACATCAAAGCTCCGTCATCTATCGGCACTGCCGTATTATGCGCCGCCGTTGCCGAAAGTTCGTCGGCACACGCCTCGCTGTAATTTACCATACCTCGGTCTATTAATATCGGCTCATCGTCCATATCTATCGTAAAGCTGCCCTTGTCGGGGTGACAATGCGAAAATGACTGACCCGATATCGCAAAAAACTCAACTCCGTCGCGTTTCAAATATGTATATCCGCAGTCGGGAAAGCAATAGAATTTATCTTCATTTGATTTTACCTCTTCACAGTTTCCGTTCATTTCCTCACCGAACAGAAGATATGCAAGATACCATGCTCCCATCACTTCTCCCTCGGGGTATTGCTCTACACGTATATCATGATATTTTTTCCACATAGGATTTCCCGTCGCCTGATACATAAACATACATATGTGTCTGCCGAAGCTGTATCTTCCAGTATCTCCCACCGTTCTGAACGTATTGTTTCCGCCTGTCATTGCCAATGCAAAATTACTCGCCTTTTCAAGTCTGCCGTTTATATAGTCACGCACGCTTTTTCCTCTGTATTTCGCCAGTGCACACACTGTCAGGCAATAGGATTCCATTGTATATGAATAATATCCCAAGCCCTCCATCATACCGCCGTCGGGCTTTATACTGCCCTCAAGCATTTCGCTTACATCTTTTTCAATCTCATCAATGCGTTTTTTGTACCTCGGAAATCTTCCCAAAAGCGTAATCAATCCATAAATATATCCCGGCGAAAATGCCAGTCCCTGATTCATATGATAGATATATTCCATTCGCTTGAAATCAGCATCAAGCCTTGAAATTCCCTTAGTTGCAAGCGCCTCATACAGATAATTCCTCCCGTGCCACGTCAAAATACTTCCGCCAAATTCCATGAATATGCTTATTCCGTAACTTGCAAATGTCGTAAAAAACACTCTGCCGTTCCACGTTATTCCTACAGCAAGCTCCTTTTCCGCCTGATACCACGTATCACAGCTTGCAAGCGACAGCGCATATCTTGCCGCCATATGCAAAACGTTTATGTCCTTTTCAATAAATCCGACAAACGCAAGCAATGCTGCACCTTGATAAAACTCAAATTTATTATTTGTGATTATTTGAGCTATCTCTTTCTCGGGAACGTACTCCATATATTTCATAGCATACTCTTTTGTTTTTTCATATGTCTTTTCAAAAAACGGGCTTTTCATTTTTTCTCTTAATGTTTCACCGTCCTCCGCAAAACATTTGGTGAGGAGTTCTATTTGTGGGGTCTCCTCAAAACACCCCTCCCAGTCAGGGACTGTATTGTTTCCCTTTATTTCTTCATCACTCAAAAATTTACTGTCCCTCACTCCGATATACGATACCGAGACTTCATAAATATTATCGGAATTATTTATAAATTCCATTTTGATTTTGTTTATGACCTTATCTTTAACCTTGCCGTAATATTCATCGGTTTTTCCGACGCCGTTTTGATTTATTATTTCTTTATCATTTATAAACAGCTTTAAATTTACATAGTCGGGAAGCTTTGCTTCTATATATATTTCATCAAATCTCCCGAGTTCAAGATTACATTCTCTTTCGGCAATAACGCTTTTGTGCGGCATGATTTTAAAATTTGCACTCGCCCAAGACTGATATGCCGCACCGTTCGGCTCTACTCTGTAATTATCAAGCGTTATGTATTTATGATAATTGCGATACGCCTCTCCTCCGTCATAAAACGGTTCAATCACTCCCTTTGCTCCGTTATGCATTAGTCTGATATACATTTATCTTTCTCCTTTCAATCATAGATACGTTCACATTTAGCAATGCGCATGGAACACTTATTCCCCTCACTCACGCACCAATATGCACAAAGTATTCCCCCATCATTTGTTTCAAACAATGCCGGATATGAATAATCAACATTTCTTTCATTCTCAATCGGATGCAGCTTCCCCCATGTACTGCCGTTATCTCTTGATATACGCAATACAAGCGGCGTGCGTCCCGACCAGAATTTTTCCATCAGCATATCTCCGACAAACTCCGCCCGTCCGTCAAAATTCGGAATAGGATTATATGCCGCAATAATAGAATTATCGGATAATCTTTTAAGACTGATAGGACTCAGCGGAGATGAAAAAACCGATGGTTCCGCCGCTGTGAATGTTTTCATTCCGTCATATGAAAATGCCTGATACTGGTATGAATACATACTCCTTGCCAAAATCCATATACAATTTTCAGACAATTCAATTATTTCGGGTTCTTCAAGTCCTATGCTTCCCTGTCTGTCAAACGGCAAGCGGCACATATCACCGGCAATATGAAATTCCCTGCCGTCATTATCCGAAACAATGCCTGCCAAACCGTCTCCCGTTGTCACATCGGTACTGTTGCCGTATTTTGCCGCAGCAACCGCAATACGTCCGTCCAAAAGCCTGATAAAACGGTCATTTTCTATAACGTAATACGCATCGGGCATATTGCATATACAACGTTCCGCCTCAAAATTTACCCCGTCACACGAAATTGTTCTTCCTATCGTTGTCGTCCCGTTATTTTCTTTAATGAGAAAATATACGCATAACTTTCCGTCGTTGAGCGGCAGTGCCGAAGCGCACATAATATTCTTCACTTCAAAATCCGCCGCTCTTGCAATCAGTCTGAAATCCGACCATGTTTCTCCCTCGTCCTTTGAGCAAATCAGCGCAATATCGCATGAAGCATGGTCGCTGAAATCGCCGCTGTTATATCTGCTGTACGCATAAAATATTTCTCCGTTCAACCCTCTGAAAAAGCTGCCCTCACTGTTTCTTGAATTTTCTTTTGTCGGTTCAATATTTAATACAATTTTTTTATTCATACTACACCTCCGCTGCCAGCTTAGAATTATTTTCTGTTAATTCTGTCTGCTGATACCTATATATTTTTTGAGTTCTTACAAAAGCCATTGATGTACATACCAACGCATAAACCGAATAAATCAAATAAGTAACTTGTTCCGGAACTTCACCAAGCATTAATATGTACAAATATATACTGCATGCCTGACTTATAAGCATCACAGCCGTATATTCGATATATGACAGCATAGTCAATATCGTAGCAATCACTCCCAATATTGTTATTGCCGTGTCAAGCATGCTATGATTTGCACTTGTTTTTTCCAAAACAGAACATATTGTAACCCATAAAATCAAGGAAACTAATATCATAACAATACGTTGCTTTGCGGTAAGCCTTCTGAATATCGTCGAATTTTTCCATGGTTTTTTGCTCCAAAGTACAAAAGTAATAATTTGTAACGGGCACGATACCAGTATTGCATAAACCATTGACGCATACAAGTGATAATATCCGTACGTTATTGCATATAAAATTGCGTTAAACCCTCCAATCAGCGACGCATACCTGCTTACACGCGACTGCATCAGTGCAATTGCCAAAGACACATAAAGCGGTAATATTCTGATAAAGGATTGTTTGAAAATGATTCCCGTTACTGTAATAAGTATCCCCGTAACCGCCATAATTGCCAATATGAAAATCTCAGAATTGGATTTTCTTAATTGTATTTTTTGCATAAATCTATTACCTTCTTTTAATATATTTTTTTGGATTTTGCATTATTTTATAATCTAATTATATCATTATGAATATACGTTGTAAATATCGCCATGCGACATGTTTTTTTGGTAATGTCTGAAATTCGCACTATTTTATTGACAAAGTAGACAAAGTATTATATAATTAGAGTATAAGTTTTGAACAATATGGAGGATAAATATGGAAAACTATATGTATCTTAATGATACATGTGAATATTCGATACGTGCTGAAGACGTATCTTTTTCAGTGCTTGTAAATAAAATACAACGTGAAATCAACAGTATAGAAAACAATCCCGAAATGTCCGATACTATCAGCAAAATTATGCACACCCATGCCTACACCGAATTATTCATATGTATAAACGGAAGTGCCTTAATCAACACCTCCTTCGGAAATATATACTTACATTCGGGCGACTTGCTTCTTGTGCCTGCCGGAGTACAGCACATAAAAATTCCCGACAGTTCGGAATGGGCATCGATTGGTTTTACATATTTCAAATCAAAGAAGATAAAACAGCGAGGGTTGTATTATAGGCTTGAACAGCTCTGTCTTCGTGAACAACCGCAGCTTATCAGAAATCAACTCGAATTATGTTTGGAAATACATAAATTGCTTTGCAATGCGTCAGCATACAGTGCAGAGGTTACAGCGCTGCATATGCTTGATATTTTACTGAGAATAAACGAGACAAACTTATGTGAAAATACTGTCCTTAATCCAAAATATTCAACCACTGATAAAGATATTGACAAGGATATTAATAGACTTTCACAGCTTGAACGAATTTTTGAGCTTTCATTTACGCAAGACATTCACCCTTCGGAGGTTGCGTCACAGCTTTGTATAAGCGAAAGACAATTAAACAGAATAGTTCGTTCAAGATTCGGAACAACCTTTCATAAGGTTATTTCAGAGCGAAGAATAAATGCCGCCGCTCAGTTACTGATTACTACAAACTTCTCTGCGGAGGATATTTGTATTGCCGTGGGATTTAACTCAAAATCTGTTTTCTATACAGCATTTCACAGAAAATATGGCATGACTCCGTCTGAATTTAGAAAAAAGCAAAAAAATATGTTTGGCGTAAGCTAATAACTCAAAATTCAAGTCCGTTAAGGTCATCACAAATTTCTCCGCCCTTGTCTATTTCAAGCTCTACCCCTAAAAACAAATCACCCGAACCGTAAAATATCGGTTCGGGTTTATAATTATATGATTTTATAGAAGTTTCCCTGAGCTTTTCAAAACATTCACGACAATAGAAACTTCCGTTAAATTCATTCATTATTTCCTCATTAAGTATTGCTCCCCATTCAGAGCATAAAATTTTTTCATTCATTTTTATAAACCCTCACTTCAAATCATTTGATTAATATATTTTCGGCTATAGCCCATATACCTTCCTCGCTTTCATTTTATTTGATATATAATATATTAAAGTTATAATATATAACCGAAATAGCGGAGTTTTACGTAAAACAAAAAACATATAAGGATTTGATACCTTATATGTTTTTTAGATGTTGTTGTTTGCAAACATTTTTTTGACATACTTACACTTGTCATCTTTATACATTTTAGTTGTGATGTTTAAAATTGCACGCTAAATTCGTGTATACCTATTTAAAGTTTTTTGCAGTTTGTCAAAGTCTCTGCAAACTTATAAGCGTAACTTAAATATGCGTCTCCGGCACTCATCGGCATATCGTACACCTTTCCGCCGTGTACCTCATAATTAAAATATCCCGTATAATTAATATTTTTCAATTCTTCAATAAACTTTTTCCAGTCAATGTTTCCGAAAGGCGGCAGATTATGCTGGTCTGAAAATCCATTGTTATCGTGGATATGCAGCACAAAAACCTTTTCCCCGAAAATATCAAGAAATACGCTCGGGTCAATTCCCGACACAAACGCATGACCCGTATCAATGCACGCACCGACAAGCGGTGAATTTACATTATCGACAATATATTTTAAATTCTGCGGTTTTGAGCAAAAATGCCGTGCGGTATCGGGAATATCAAAAAGATTTTCCGCCGCAATTCTGACATTGTATTTTTCTGCATATTCCAAAAGCATATTAAAAAAGCTTACATTAACTTTCAAATACTCATCAAGCATGGAATCATCAGAAAATCCCGGAAGATTAATCGGGTGAACAACCATAGGGCAATCCCAATTCCTCACAGCACGAAAAATATCGTCATATGCCCGTTTTTCCTCTTCCCCATGAACAAATCCGCCGTGCTCCGCACGTGTTATCACAGGGCAATGACACTGAGCAAAATGTCCTCCCGCCAAAGAAACAGCCTCCTCAACAGAGTACGCCCAGCGCTTAAATTCTTCGGAGCTTTTCAGCGGCGACCCATCACAGGCAGGCGGTATTGATTGGTCTGTTCCGTCAAACCCTGCGTTAAAAATACGTGAATATCCGCTTTTTAATATATCAATATCAGATTCCGTGTTAAGAACCGTCGTATCCGAATTAATCGAAATTTTCATCTCAATCATCTCTCCTCTGCGTACATTTACTTAGCATATATTGTATTCCAAAATTTGAATAAATGCAATATCCTTTTGTACTTTTCTCTGTTTTATACAAATAATTTTCAGTCAAAATACCCATGACAATACTTTGTAATCATTACAAAATATGATTTTATATTTTTCTGCACATCAGGCTTTATTACGCCAAAAATTCACGTATTTTCTTTTCTGTCTCTTTTACTTCAGTTTCAAATTCCGCAGCAGATACACGCATTGCACCGTTGCCCAATATTATAAGCTGTTCAAGTGCGTCCGATGTTGCAACACGCACACGATGCTTCTTGCCAAGCTCGTGAGTTGTTTTTTCAATATACATATCCGCTGTTTCCGCCTCTTTTGTATACACCACGCTTATATTATTTACCTTTTCAACCTCTCCTCTGTTTCCTTTTACTTTATATGCGTCAAACACCAGAATAAGCTCGCACTGCTTAAAACCTCTGTAATTACACATTCTGTCAATCAAAATATTTCTGGCAGTATCAAGACTGTCTTTAGCGGCAGCCTTCAAGTCCTCCCATGCAAATATTATGTTATAGCCATCCACAAGCAAATATTCGGGTCCCTGCGGAATCGGCGCATATTTTCTTTTTTGAGGTTCTTTCTGAGTTTTCATCACTCTTGACGCATCACGTCTCTGTGTTTTAACGGTGCCGTAGGTCTGCTCAAATATACGCATAAGCTCCTTGTCGTCAGCCGTATAATCAACACGTTCAAAAACAGGGGTTTCCTCCTCTGTGTCATCATCAAAACTCAGCCCGCTGTCAATATGACTGTATTTATACACTTCATCCCATTTTACATTAAATCCCGCTCCGTGAGAACAAAATACGGAATCGGCAGTGTTTTCAATATCACGGTCATAGTCATAATTTATATTTTTTATTACCTCTTCGCTGTTATGGCACGGCTTATACCCGTCCGAAATACATATCAGCCGTCCTTTTCCATGAGTATATCCTATCAAAACATTTCCGTATTCCGACATTTCCGAAACAGGCGCTGTTCCCGTTATAACGGTATTTCCGTTATTCATCATCGGCGGTTCAAAGTTACCGCTCATCTGCTGAATGTCATTTAAAGCACGTCCCGTCATTTCCTGCGGAACTTCAAGCTTAAAGCTGTACCACGGTTCAAGCAAAACACTCTCCGCAGAACGCAGTCCCTGTCTGACGGCTCTGTATGTCGCTTGCCGAAAATCTCCGCCCTCTGTATGCTTTTGGTGCGCTTTTCCCGCAACAAGCGTAATATTTATGTCCGTAATCGGCGACCCTGTCAGCACGCCTATATGCTCCTTTTCCTCCAAATGCGTCATAATAAGCCGCTGCCAGTTTCGGTCAAGCAAATTTTCACTGCAATCGGTATAAAAATTAACTCCGCTGCCTCTTTCGGCAGGCTCAAGAAGTAAATGAACCTCCGCATAATGTCTTAACGGCTCATAATGCCCTATACCCTCTACGGTATTTGCAATTGTTTCTTTATATGCTATGCCTCCGCGGTCAAAGGTTACATCAATTCCGAATCGGTCATGGATTATTCTTTGCAGAATTTCAAGCTGTATATCACCCATAAGATTTACGTTGATTTCACGAAGTTGTTCATTCCATGTGATTTTTAACTGCGGGTCTTCTTCCGCCAACAGCCGAAAATTTGCCAATGCTTTTGCAATATCCTCATTATCGGGCAGATTTATTTTATAAGTAAGAACGGGTTCAAGAACAGGCACAGGCGCATTTTCTTCAAAGCCCAGTCCCTCGCCTGCAAATGTTTGAGTCAGTCCCCGAACGGCGCATACCGTACCCGAAAATACTTCTTCCGCCGTGCTGAACCTTGCTCCCGAATAAATCTTTATAAGGCTGACTTTTTCACGCCATTTATCTCTGCCGTTTCTCGTCCCGTTAATTAAATCACGGACTTTCAGACTTCCTCCCGTTATTTTCATGAATGTCATGCGTTCGCCCTGTTCATCGTTTGAAATCTTAAAAACCTTTGCTCCGAAACTCTCTCCCGATACGGGAGATACAGTATAGTTATCAAGCCCGTTCATAAAGCTTTCAATACCGTCAAGCTTAAGCGCCGAGCCGAAAAAGCACGGGAATATTCTGCGCCGTTTTATTGCATTCCGTAATTCTTTGTCTGTAATTTTTCCGCTCTCAATAAAGCTGTCCATGATTGCCTCATCGCACATGGCAGCTTCTTCCGAATGTGCCTCTATATCAGAAAAATCAATACAGCCGTCTCCCAAGCGTTCTTTCAGTTCACTCATTATTTCATCATGAGTCTTATCCGATATATCGGTTTTATTTATAAAGACAAAAACAGGCACATTATATTTATCCAAAAGCTGCCATAATGTCTCTGTATGATTTTGAATACCGTCACAGGCACTGATAACAAGAACCGCATAATCAAGCGCCCACAATGTGCGCTCCGTTTCTGCCGAAAAATCAATATGTCCCGGAGTATCAAGCAATGTTATTTCAGAATTTCCGAAACTCATAAGAGCCTGCTTTGAAAATACGGTTATTCCCCGTTCACGTTCAATTATATTATTATCAAGAAAGGAATCCCCATGGTCAACCCGTCCAAGCTTCCTAATTGCGCCCGATGTACACAGCATAGCCTCCGAAAGCGTAGTTTTACCCGAGTCCACATGAGCAAGTATTCCTATAATCAATCGTTTCATATAGTTCCTGCCTCAAAAAATTTTGTAAAGAAAAAATACCCTAAACGATGCGAGTTGACAACGCCGAATAGAGTATTTTTTCCTGCACGGCGGATATATGAATATGACGAGCCGCTAAAATACAAACCTTTATCAATCATAACGAATTTATTAAAAGATGAATTACGCAAATTCACAAACACAAGACATAAAGATAAATCTAAACATCTCACATTTTATGAATATGCTTTAAACAACCCCTCAACATCTCCGCATGACCGATAAACGAATATATCATAACTGCACGGCACACGCATATAAGCGCTGTACATAGAGAGAATAATTGACGAATTTCCTTTTTTTAATTGAGAGAAGAAATTCATCTTTTGAACAATAACCATTGATTTATTAAATCAACAATCATCGTTCAATAAATATTATAGCATCATTACACAAATATGTCAAGTTGTTTGAAAATATATTATCATAAAAAAACATGAAACATATTTATGCAAGTTGCACAATGTTATTTATATTAATCCAAATTGTTCTTTTTCTTCATCATCGCACGAACCTTCAGCGGCAGTCCGAACAGATTTATAAATCCTTCGCTGTCCTTATGGCTGTACAATTCATGACTGTCGCCAAATGACGCTATATCTTCATTATATAATGAATACGGTGATTTTGAGCCTGCCGGTGTAACAGAGCCTTTATAAAGTTTCAGCCTTACTTCACCCGTAACGGTTTCGTCCATAACGTCAAACATTGCTGACATTGATTCCCTCAAAGGCGTAAACCATTTACCGTCATACACAAGCTCCGCAAATTTAATTGCCGACTGACGCTTAAATGCCTGAGTGTCACGGTCAAGACACAGATATTCAAGCTCCTGAATTGCCGTATAAAGAATAGTTCCGCCCGGCGTCTCATATACACCCCTTGATTTCATTCCTACAAGTCTGTCCTCAACGATGTCGGCAATACCTATTCCGTATTCCCCGCCGATTTTATTAAGCTGTTCAACAAGCTCTCTCGGATTAAGCTTTTTACCGTCAAGCGAAACAGGCTCGCCTTTTTCAAATCCTATTGTAATATACTTAGCCTCATCGGGCGCTTTTTCGGGTGATACGCCCAATTTCAAAAGCGAATCAAGCTTAGGTTCGTTTGCAGGGTCTTCCAAATCCATACCCTCATGGCTTATATGCCATATATTACGGTCTCTTGAATATAAGTCTTTCTTTGTAACAGGTATTTCTATGTTATGAGCCTCTGCGTAATCGACTGCGTCCTCACGTGATTTGATGTCCCAAATTCTCCACGGCGCAATAATCTTCAAGGACGGGTCAAGAGCCTTTATTGTCAATTCAAAACGCACTTGGTCGTTACCTTTTCCCGTAGCTCCGTGACAAATTGCAACAGCACCCTCTTTGTGAGCAATCTCAACAAGCTTTTTCGCAATGATAGGTCTTGCATGAGATGTACCCAAAAGATACTTGCCCTCATAAACAGCGCCTGCCTTTAATGTCGGGAATATGTAATCCTTAACATAATCGTCTCTCAAATCCGCTATATAAAGCTTTGAGGCTCCCGCTTTCTTTGCTCTTTCCTCCAAGCCCTCTGTTTCCTTGCCCTGTCCGACGTCTCCGCACACTGCAATAACATCGTAATCATAATTTTCTTTCAGCCACGGAATTATAATTGAAGTATCCAATCCGCCGCTGTACGCCAAAACAACTTTTTCCTTTGCCATAATAATAACCTCCCAAGATTAATTATTTTTTAATTTCAATAGTATTATACACCATTTTATAAAATTATTCAATAGGAAATTTGGATAAATTTCAAATATTATTGCATATTTTTTGTATATTTTGCATATTTAATGAATAATTTATGTATAAAATACATTTATCTATATCATAAATATATCGTCCGCCATATCAGTCCGACATAGCGTGTACGGGAATTTTTTATGCAGCTTGCCGCTCTCAAACAGAAACAGATTTTTCTTTGAATTTTCCATTACCGCTTTACGCACAGCTGTCTGTCTTTCGTCAATATCGCTTATAACACCGTCATCGGACAGCCCCGACGTAGTAAGAAAAGCAATATCTACATTTATATTGCGCAAATAATTTTCAGTTTCACTTCCGACCGTACACATATCGCGCTCATAATAATTTCCTCCCGCAATACTGCACCGAATATGATGCTCCGCCGCAACAAGCAAATTCTGAACCGAGTTTGTTATGATTGTTATATCATTGTAATCGGTCAGCAGAGGAATTATATACATACACGTTGATGAGCTGTCTATAAAAACCGTCTGAGAATCACGCAAATATTTTTCGGCTCTTTTGGACAGTATATTTTTTTCTTTCGCATTTAAAAATTTTCTCATTTCTATAGGAAGCAGTGAATCACTTCGGCAGTAAACCGCACCGCCGTTATAGCGTTTCAAATAATTTTGGTTTTCCAGCTCCTTCAAATCCCTGCGTATGGTCATTTCACTTACAAAGAACTGTGACGCAAGCTTTTTCACCGACGCTCTTTTTTCTTTTTTGATAAATTCAACAATATCCTGCTGTCTTTCGTTCAGCATTATATTCACCCCTTTGAACATTAAAATGTTCGTTTATAAACATATCGAACATTTATTGACATTTTTATTGAATTATTATATCATATAAATGAATTTAATGCAAGGGAGTTAATAAAAAATGACAGCATACGATATATTTGTTCAGGCAATAGGAGTAATAGGCATAATTTCAAGCATCTTATCATTTCAATGTAAAAATCATAAGCCGCTTATGATTTTCAGAACCGGCAACGAGTTTTTCTTCGCTATTCAGTATTTTCTTCTCGGCGCATACACAGGAACGGCAATGAATATACTCGGCTGTACAAGAAATTTAATTTTCACAAAAATGGTCGAAAAAAACAAAAGCACCGTAAAAATGAGAGTTGTTTTCAGCGCTTTATTTTTGATTTTTTCCGTTTTTACATGGTCAGGATTTAAAAGCATTCTCGTCGGTATAGCCAAGGTTCTTTCTACGGTTGCATACGGCAGCAGCAACACCGCATTTGTTCGTATTTTGATACTTATTACAAGCATAAGCTGGTTTACATATAATTTTATGGTAAAGTCATACGCCGGCTGCGTATGCGAATTTTTTACGATATGTTCAATTATAGTAGGTATTATACGCATAGACCTCGTAAAGGAAAAAGCGGTTCTCTAATCGGTTATAGCTTTTAACTATAACTCCCGATAATATTTAAGTATTGGACAAATAAGGAATTTGGGGTTATAATTATAAAAAAAGCAGAATGGAGAATTAATTATGAAGATAGAAACAAAATGTATACAATCGGGATATAAACCGAAAAACGGCGAACCGAGAGTTCTGCCGATTTATCAAAGCACTACATTCAAATATGATACATCGGACGCTATGGGCAGACTGTTTGATTTGAAAGACAGCGGTTATTTTTATACACGTCTTGCAAATCCCACCTGCGGAGCGGTAGAAGAAAAGCTTGCAGACCTTGAAGGCGGAGTAGGCGCTATGCTTACATCATCGGGGCAGGCGGCAACACTTCTTTCGGTAATGACAATAGCTAAAGCCGGTGACCATATTATCTGTTCGGGAGCGGTTTACGGCGGAACATTTAACCTGCTTGAGGTTACATTGAAAAAATTCGGAATAGAAACAACATTTGTTGACCCCGACGCTGATGATGACACAATCAGAAAAGAATTCAGAGAAAACACAAAAGCGGTATTCGGCGAAACCATATCAAACCCGTCATTGGTTGTATTTGATATAGAGCGTTTTGCAAAATTGGCGCATGAGCATAAAGTACCTCTTATTATTGACAATACATTTGCCACTCCCGTACTTTGCAGACCGATTGAATTCGGCGCCGATATTGTTGTTCATTCAACATCGAAATATCTTGACGGTCATGCTGTCGCACTCGGTGGAGCAATCGTCGACAGCGGTAATTTTGACTGGGCGGCAAGCGGTAAATTCCCCGAATTTACAACGCCCGATGATTCGTATCACGGTGTAGTTTATTCAGAAACCTTTGGGAATTCCGCATTTATTGTAAAAGCCAGAGTTCAGCTAATGAGAGATTTAGGCTCTGCCCCCGCACCGCAGAATGCGTTTTTATTAAATCTCGGTATGGAGACGCTGCACCTACGTATGCCACGTCACAGCGAAAATGCGCTGAAAGTTGCACAGTTCCTTGAAAATGACGATAGAATCTCATGGGTTAATTATCCCGGACTTGCGAGCAGTAAATATAAAGCATTGGTTGATAAATATTTGCCGAACGGAACATGCGGCGTTATTTCATTCGGCGTAAAAGGCGGACGTGAAGCAGCAGGAAAACTTCTTGATTCATTCAAACTTGCGGCTGTTGTAACTCACGTCGCAGACGCAAGAACGTGCGCTCTGCACCCCGCAAGCACAACTCACCGTCAGCTGACCGACAAACAACTTGAAGAATGCGGAGTAAGTCCCGACCTGATAAGATTCAGCGTCGGAATTGAAAACGCAGACGATATAATTGACGATATAAAGCAAGCGCTTGACGCTGTTTGCTGAAAATAAGCCAAGGGACTGCTGTGTTATACGGCAGTCCTTTTTATGTATCTGAAAAGCGTAAATTCAAAAAAATAAAAATTAATTAAAAAAAATGCTTGCATTTTCAGAAAATATATGGTATAATAGTTTTGTTGTGTCAGAGCAGATAATTTATATGCGGATATGGCGGAATTGGCAGACGCGCATGGTTCAGGTCCATGTGAAAGCAATTTCATGCAGGTTCAAGTCCGTGAACCCTTTTTAAGGGAGTAATCAAAAACGGCTTGTGTAAATGCTAACAACTTAAATTTAATATATGCGGACGTGGCGGAATTGGCAGACGCGCATGGTTCAGGTCCATGTGCTCGCAAGAGCATAGGAGTTCAAGTCTCCTCGCCCGCACCACCGTAAAAAACAGAGCGTTGAGGTAATATCAACACTCTGTTTTTTAGTTATTACTCCATAATTCTATTAAAAAACTAGTATCATCAACTCGAGCACATTTCGCAGAAGTCCAAACTTCCGAAGCCTTTGCTTTTACACAAAACATTTATATCTGCATCTGTTGACAAGACCGAAAACTTGATTTACCACGAGTGCAGAGTATAATCGATATCCAATGAATTTTAAATTTTTTCTTTAGGAATGTTAATACAATTTGCAATATATGCAAATACTGGTAATTGTTCTTGTTTAATTTCACCTTTTGGGCAGTTTCTTTGTAGACTTTCAAAAACTTCTATGGTATTGTTTGTGTTTGAATAAGGAGGCAAACGCAAATCATTGACAACTCTTATATATTTTATCGTTGGTGGTAAAATAAAACCAAAGGAGTTGATTTAAAAATGAGAAAAATCACAAACAAACTCATACAAAAGTTTAAATGTTATTTAATTAATGAGG
This sequence comes from uncultured Clostridia bacterium, assembly GCA_934454215.1. Classification (GTDB taxonomy): domain Bacteria; phylum Bacillota; class Clostridia; order UBA1381; family UBA1381; genus Ornithomonoglobus_A. The sequence continues at coordinate 11,589 of CAKSGG010000036.1, read as the reverse complement.
AAAAGTCATCCTCCACCATTGACAAATATATTCGTGATATAACAGTATTTATGGTGTGGTGCAAAGAAACAAAATTAAACAAAAGTGTTGTACTTGAATACAAGCAAGATATAGTGGAAAAATATGCTCCGGCAAGTGTAAATTCTATATTATCATCACTAAACAGTTTCTTTGCATACAACGAGTGGTATGACCTGAAATTAAAGGCACTTAAAATCCAAAGACAGATTTTTGCAAGCAGAGATAAGGAACTGACAAAGGCAGAATATGAAAGACTATTATTTGCTGCAAAGCAAAAGAAAAATCAAAGGTTGTACTACCTTATGCAAACCATATGTGCAACAGGCATACGTGTGTCAGAACTCAAAGCAATCACAGTTTCTGCAATTAAATGCGGTCAGGCGGCAATCAACTGTAAAGGTAAAATGAGGATAGTATTTCTGCCCAAACAACTTTGCAAAATGTTAAAAAACTATATAAAAGAAAACAATATAAAAAGCGGCTCCGTATTTGTAAGCAAAAACGGGAAACCGTTGGATAGAAGCAATATATGGTCTGATATGAAAAAACTATGTGAAAGTGCAGGGGTGGCAAAGGGTAAAGTGTTCCCGCATAACCTTCGGCATCTGTTTGCACGAACCTATTATTCCATCCAAAAAGATGTTGTAAGACTTGCCGATATTCTTGGACACTCAAATGTGAATACCACACGGATATACACAATGGAAGCAGGCGAAATTCATAGAAAGCAGATACAAAGACTTGGGCTGCTAATCTGCTGAAAATAAAAAACCACATAATCGTGATTATGTGGTCGTGCAATCGCAAATTTACAAATATATTGTACTACAAAAATCGAATTATGTCAACGATTTGCATAAACTTATTCTTAAATTCTACATATTAGACAAAAAACAGCATATTTTCAAGACCGATGAACTAGAAAATAATCATCGGTCTATAAATCCTTGATAACAGAAGTTGAAATATCTTTATATGAAGAATAGTCCGCCCTATGAATACCACATAATCACGATTATGTGGTATTTGCATTGTTAACAAGGAGGAATCTGATTATGGCAATTATTGATGTCATAAAATATGACGGCAACCCGGACATGTTTGCTTGGAAATATCCGAACAGTGAATTGGGGACATGGACGCAGCTGATAGTCAACGAATCACAAGAAGCTATCTTGGTAAAAGGCGGACAAGTTTGCGATGTTTTTGGTGCAGGAAGACATACATTAGATACTGAAAATATTCCTGTTTTAAATAAACTGATAAACCTTCCTTTTGGCGGCCGTTCACCGTTTACTGCGGAAGTGTGGTATATCAATAAAGTCTTTTCTTTAGATGTTAAGTGGGGTACTTCTACTCCAATTCAGTTACAAGACCCTAAATATAAGGTGTTTGTACCTGTACGAGCATTTGGGCAGTTTGGTATCCAAATCGAAGAATCTAAAAGGTTTTTATTAAAACTTGTCGGCACACTTCCTCAGTTTGATAAGGGAAGTATTTTAAAATTCTTTCGCGGAGTGTATCTTACCAAAGCAAAGGACGTTATTTCTTCATATTTGGTACATAAAAACATCAGCATACTGGAAATCAATGCATATCTTAATGAGATATCTGCATATTTGCAGAAAAAGATTTCACCAATGTTTGATGAATACGGAATAAAACTGGTTTCCTTTTTTGTTAACGACATAAATGTTCCGGAAGATGATGACGCAGTTATACAGCTCAAAAAAGCTCTTGCAAAAAGAGCCGAAATGGATATTGTCGGTTACAGCTATCAGCAGGAGCGCTCGTTTAATACTTTGGAAGGTGCAGTTACAAATCCTAATTCTATGCAAGGCGGACTGATGGGGGCAGGTATTGGTTTAGGTATGGGAGTCGGTGTCGGTGGAACGATGGGACGGCAGTTTGGAGGGTTGACGCAGACAATGAATACGAACGATACAAAAGAATGTCCCAAATGTAAGGCACGAATCGGAGTAAATGAAAAATTCTGTAACCATTGCGGTTTTGACACCGACTCGCTTGACAGTGATAACAAAACAATAAAATGTTCATCTTGTAATGCAACAATAACTGAACATACAAAGTTCTGTCCGGAGTGCGGTAAAAAGTATAACCCGTGCCGTAATTGTAAAGCCGATCTGCCTGACGGTGCTACATCTTGTCCTATGTGCGGCACCAAGGTTCCTCAGCCATGCCCAAATTGCGGAAGTATGTTAAACGTAAACAGCAAGTTTTGTCCGGAATGTGGTTATTCATTAGTTAAAAAATGCAGCGGCTGCGGCAAAATAATAGAAGATGATACAAAATTTTGCCCCGAATGCGGGACTAAGATAGAGTAAATGGAGGGATAAAATATGCCAAAAAAATCGAAAGCAGTTATTTTGATTTACGGAGCAACCTCAATAATTGTTACAATAATATTTTATTTGCTGACATTTGATAATATTTTTGCACTCCCAATGAGATGGACTTCGCTGATTTTTTTGATACTTGCGGAAATCATCGGAATAATAAAAGCCCTGAACATAAAAAAGTCAATATTCGGACTTGCAAGCATTATTGTCAGCCTTTTTCATTTCGGAATAGTGTTGGCTATATCAATCATATTTGTAAACGCTTTTCCGTTGCTCATAAGAAAGTATGTTCTTTTAAATCTTCTTTTATTGAGTATTATGCTTGCTATTGATGTAATTGTTATTTACTTCGGCAAATATATAAGAAGCAAAAACAAAGTATTATCCGAAAATCAAGCTATTGCAGGCAGTTTGTACACAACTGCAATGGGTTTGGCAATTGAGTACAAAGAAAGTGCTTATACCAAGAATTTGAACGAAATATGCGAACTGCTTAAATATTCGGATAACAGTGCGTTATCGGGTGATGAAGTTTTAATATCGGATATGTTTAAGGAATTGCGTAAGGCATTATCTGATAATGACGAAAGTATTCCGGAGAAAATATCAGCTATTAAAAAAGCTGTAAAATTGCATTCTTTGAAAATTAAAAGCACAAAAAGAGGAAGTTATTAAAATTCAGGAGGTAATTTAAAGTGAACGAAAAAGGTAAAATAAGCGGATTGTATTCGTGGCCGGTAATAATCTTAGCATTGTGTGTTTTTTGGCCGGTAGGTATATTTTTAATAATAAAGCGTGTTTCTGTTGACAAGAAAGCTGCTATGAGTGTTGGAAAACTTATAAATATAATTGGTATAGTGTCATACTGCATTGCCGGAATAGGGATTCTTGCTTGCCTGGGTGATGGATTTGGCTCAGATGATATAGGAATAATATTATTTTTTGGTATTGCCGGTTTTGCATTACAGGGAGTTTCTCGAAAAATCAAGAGAGAAGCCGAAGAAGTCAAAAAATATTTATCTGTTATTGTAAACGGAAATGAAAAGCAGATTGATGTTATCGCTTCTTCAATGGGTAAAACTTACGATGTTGCTAAACAAGACATTCAAAAGCTGATAACCAAAGGCTATTTAAAAAATGCTTACATAAATGAAGGCACAAGAGAAGTTGTCTTGCCAAATATTATCCAAGGTCAACCCAGTGATATGGCAAATACTGCTTCGAGCAGTGTTGAAACTAAAATAGTTACTTGTCCGTGCTGCGGTGCAAATAATACTGTAATTGGTGAAACCGGAGAATGTGAATACTGCGGATCGCCTTTAAAATGATGCTTAGGAGGAAAATAATATGTACAATTACAAAGTGGAAAATATCGTTATAAAGGCGGGTGTATTCACCGATGCACAAGACTTAATTCCTAAAAAGGTTCAGCCCTTGCTTGATATGGGAGCAAAGAAAGGATGGCGGCTGCATACTTTTACGCCTACAGTTTCGGCTAAAGGAATAAACATTTGTCTTGTTTGGGAGATTTAATTTTGAGGTGTTAATAAATGGTATCTTTAAAGTGTGCATCATGCGGAGCTCCTCTTTCTCAAAAGGAGGGGCTCGGTGTAGTAATTTGTGATTATTGCGGAGCTGAAAATGCAATACACAACGGTATCTCAAATTTTGAAAAAGCAGAAGAAAAACAGAACGAAGATGTAATAGTGGATACAATTCCTTGTATTGGCAATTCAATTTTTCAGAAGAAACTCTTTGTAGTTCACCGCACATATGCAGAAGTATTAGATAAAAAAACTAATGCTCTTGAATTACATATAAATTTTAGTGATATTGAACAACACGGAAAAACATTTTTGTCAGAGGGCATGATGTGGTTCAAAATGAAAAATAACAAAAAATATACAGTCAATTTCTGCACAAGGAATAAATACGATTTAGCAATAAGTGCTCTTAATGGATTGATATAAATTCCATTTCGAAAGGTAATAATGATATTATTCGATAGGAATTAACAATATTTTATTTATTTTTTCGTTGGCTTTATCTGCCTTTGTTGATATTGTATGTGGCATAGGTTGTTATGCATATGGCTGTACATATTAGAATAAATTACATACGGTGCCAAATATGAAATTGAAGGTGTTATGTTTATAAAAGTATGTAAAATAGCTAAAAATAAAATTGATGCTAAGATGATATGAAAGCGATTAAATATTATTTATGTAAAGTATGCACTGATTGCAATAAAAAGAATGATTGAAGAGGGTGACTCAATTTCGGATATACCGGAATTTGGGTCGCTCTCTTTGCGTAATTAGGCAAAATAATGCATATACTCAAAGAATTCCAATACGGAAATATTAACCATGTGGGAAGACTCTTCTAAAAACAAAGAGGGTTTGATAAAGCGTTCAGAATACTAACTAAGAATGAAGAAAAACTGATTGAAACATTAAATGAACAGGAAAAAGAATTGTACAAAACAGAGAAAAATCTAAAATAGTATTGCTTTTATTCGAGTTTTAGAATATAATATTATTTATAAAACACAAGGAGTGTATGATTATGGGATTTATATGTGCAAGAGAGGCTGCTGATAGATGGGGTATCTCACAAAGACGAGTTGCTGTCCTCTGTTCTGAAAATAGAATTGCCAATGCAACAATGGTCGGCAATATGTGGATTATTCCTGATGATGCAGAGAAACCTATTGATGCAAGAAGCACCCGATATAACGAAACTGACGAAAAAGGTGTTAAACCATTCTTGAAATGGGCAGGCGGAAAAGGTCAGCTTCTAAAAGAAATTGAACACTACTACCCATTTGATAGCACAATAACCAAGTATGCAGAACCTTTCGTAGGTGGCGGTGCAGTTCTATTTGATGTGCTCAGTAAGTATAACATCAAAGAAATTTATATAAGTGATATAAACGCAGAATTGATTAACACATATCATATCATAAAGTATAAAATAGATGATTTAATCGCCTTATTAGAGACATATCAAGAAAAATATACAAGTCTTGATACCGAAGACAGAAAAGCTTATTATATGAGTATGCGCGAAAAGTTCAACGATATCAAGGTAAATGATAATGAAACTAAGAATGTTACCAAAGCAGCCTTGATGATATTTCTAAATAAGACATGCTTTAATGGACTGTATCGAGTGAATAAAAAGGGGCTATTCAATGTGCCAATGGGTTCATACAAGAATCCACTCATATGTGATGAAAGAAACCTACGAGCAGTATCTGAAAAGCTCCAAAAGGTTGAAGTAGTATGCGGAGATTACAAAGAATCAGCAGACTTTATAGACAAGCACACCTTCGTGTACTTTGATCCACCATACAGACCACTTACAGAAACATCAAGTTTCACCGCATATACAGAAACTCTATTCACCGATGAGGAACAAATTGAACTGGCGGAATTCGTAGATGAAATGAATAAAAAAGGTGCTAAGATAGTAATCAGTAACTCCGATCCTAAGAATACTAACGAAGACGATGAATTCTTCGATAACATTTACAGAAATCATAGAATCAAGCGAGTTGAAGCTACACGAATGATAAATAGCAATAGTAAAGGCAGAGGTAAAATCAGAGAACTTCTGATATCAAACTTCTAAAATAATTCAGTCAATAGAATAAAATACCAGCACTGTGGAATTGATTCCACAGTGTATACTCTTTGGAGGATGAAAAATTATGAAACTTAAAGAAGCACAGGAAAAAATAATTAAATTATGCAATATTCCATTTTCAGCGATATTTACAGACGATGATTTTGAAACAATAATCAAAAATAAGGGCAAAACAGGTCAGTTGCTCGAATTAGCTCTTGGGAAGAAATTGGATAGCTTTAATATCGATTTTGAGGATGGCGAACTCAAGAGTAATAAATGTGATGCTACCGGCAAACCTTTAGAGACCGTATTTATAACTCAAATAGCCAGTGTTATTGATGAATTGCTTCAAAAGAAGAAATTCGAAGAAACACATCTCTATGAGAAAATCAATAATATGCTTTATGTTCCTGTTTGCAAAGTCGGAAATCCTCGTACCTGGATGTTTTTAGATGCCATACATATTGACCTTACTGACAAACGTTTTTCTTCTCTTTTAGATATTTGGAGAGAAGATTATTATAGCATTTGTGAACAACTCAAAAATCATATTGAAACTCAAAAGGATGGATTTATTCATACATCAAACGGAACACACATTCAGGTAAGGAGTAAGGATTCTAAACCTTATCATCCAATATACTCAAACACATATGGAAGATACGTGTCCAACAAAAATCATGCTTTTTATTTTCAAAAGCGATTTGTTTACGACATACTTAAAATGAGGGAGATGTAGTTATGCCATTTGAAAGATTAAGATATAACTTAAAATCAAGAGATAGAAAATCGGTTAGACGAGAAATAATTAATGTTTTTCTTGACGAAGAACCTGGTAATGGCCGAGGCGAAGATAGTTCGCGATATCATTATATAGTTGAAGAATTTGATGATTATAATATTGAACTACATAGACCGGCGGGATTAAACAAAGGATTTGATTTTACCGTACATATTACTGGAATGTATTTCAAAAAGAGCATGCGTTATACAACTCCAAGCCATAGGGATATTATACTTGCATTACATGATGTGAAAAACCATTATACCAAATCAGAATATCAATTGATAATAGGACAAATACAAAACATTTTTTACGATAACGTTTTTGATGTGTATCCTATAAAAAATATTGAATTTCGTGATTACGAAGGAGAACTTAGGCCTATTGCTATAATTCTCTTTGCAATCAAATGGCTCTTTATAGAACAAGATATAACATATTGGAATTGGTCAGGTAGAAATATGTTAATGAATGCACTTGATGAAGAAGGATTAGTTTGACATGGCTAAAAAGATAACTAAATGGGAACCTGAAGATTTTGAATTGGAAATGACTACACATTGGTCGTTTCCTAAACGAGGAAACTGGGCCACCCACGATGCGAAATGGCGGGGGAACTGGTCGCCATATATACCAAGAAATATTATTTTAAGATATTCACAAGAGGGAGATTTAATACTTGATCAATTTGTCGGTGGTGGTACAACTCTTGTTGAATCAAAACTTCTAAACAGAGACATAATTGGTGTTGATATAAACGATGTTGCACTTGACAGATGCAGAGAGAAAACATCTTTTGATTACGAACCTGCCAAAGGCAATGTGTATATCAAAAAAGGAGATGCAAGAAATCTTGATTTTATCCCTGATGAAAGCATTGATTTAATATGCACACACCCTCCATATGCAGATATTATTAAATATAGCGATGGTATCGATGGTGATTTATCTCAATTAAAAGTTAAAGATTTCCTTGAAGAAATGAAAAAGGTTGCATCTGAAAGCTATCGTGTCCTGAAAAAGGACAAGTTCTGTGCAATTCTTATGGGTGACACTAGGCAAAAAGGTCATATGATTCCAATGTCATTTGATGTAATGCGAGTTTTTGAAAGTGCTGGATTCAAACTTAAAGAGTTGATTATAAAGGAACAACACAACTGCAAAGCAACAGGCTATTGGAAAACAAACAGCGTGAAATACAATTTTTTGCTTATTGCACATGAGTATCTGTTTGTGTTTAGAAAATAGCACTATCTAGAATAATGCACGTTAGCAAATTGTTGTAAGTTACGAGAACGGTAAAATTTATAGCATTCAAAAAGGAGTTGAATATATGATTTTTCAACATTTATCAATAAGAAATTTTAGAAATTTCAAAGAGTTAGATATAGACTTATCTAATAAAAATGTTATATTTGGTTTAAATGATATCGGAAAAACAAACTTCCTTTGCGCAATCAGATATTTATTAGATAAGAATTTTAGAAAAAATGGCTTGCAGGACTCTGATTTTCACGAAAAAGATATTAGTAAAACTATTACAATAACACTTAAATTAGATATCTCTGACAGTGAGAACTTAGACAATCGCAAGATATATAAGGCTATAAAAGGTTTGCGCAGAAGTTCAACAGAAAGCCTCTATATTCAACTTCAATCAAATTATTCCAAAGAAAACTTACGGGGCGATATTAAATTTTTTGGGGAGACGATGTGGAGCATTTAGAAGATGTTCCTTCTTTTCAAGCAAACTATGAAATTGACAACGTTTTTAATGTTGTATACATAGATTCATCGGTTCAATTAGAAAATATTTTCAAGCGCTATACTAGAGATATCTTTAGAGATGAGGCAATATTAGATGAAAAAGAACGCGAAAAAATCAAAAGAACTATCGATAGTTTGAATACTAATATTTCAAAATTGTCTGAGATTAAAAAATTTGAAAAAAGATTATTGAAAGAATATAAAAACTACAGAAAAGAAAGAAACGTAAAATTAGCTGTAAGATCTGAGATAACATTAGATAACATTCATTCAAAATTAACACCATACATTTGTTTTGACGAAAAGACATATCCAACTTCAGGAGACGGTCGAAAAAAGATACTGGCATATACCCTTTTATCTATGGAAAACAAATTGATAGAAGAACGCAGAATAAATGTTTTCCTTATTGAAGAGCTTGAGAATCATTTGCACCGTTCTATGCAATTATCTTTATCTCATCAATTATTTACTGATGAATTATATAAATATATGTTTTTGACAACACATTCCTCAATGTTGGTCTCGCAAATGGATAATGTAAATCTTATCAAGCTATATCGTGAAAATGGAGTGATTGGAAGGTCATACTACTATACTGTCCCTTCGGAATATCAGAACTTAAAAAAGAAATTAAATCAAAATCTTACAGACGCAATATATGCAGATTATGTTCTTTTAGTAGAAGGTCCGTCTGAAAAAATACTTTTTGAAACCATTCTATCTGAGTTCTGTAAAGACTATGAAGGCCTCGGTGGATATATTTTACAAGTTGACGGCATTGCCTTTAGAAACTACTATGAAATATTAATGAAACTAGGTATTAGGGTTTTAATAAAGACAGACAATGACTTAAAACTTAATGAAGATAAAAAGGAATGTAATTATCTGGGGCTTAATCGCTGTCTATCTTTGTTAAAACAAGAAAAAATAGAAAACGAGACAAACATTGATGTTGAGTCATATAAAGAAAATCTAGTTAAAATTAAGGGCGAATTATATGATTCTAGATTTCACGAACTCTGCGACAAGCTGAAAGAAGATAAAATTTATATTTCAAGAGTAGATCTTGAAAATGATCTTTACTTAATAATTAAGAGCAAAATCGATAAGTTGGCTATTGATAATAATTCCAAGCAAAATTCCGTAAAATATTTACAATCAGCAAAAATGATAAATATGATAGAGTTATGTCAATTGCTTTCCAAGAGGGATTTAAAAAAAATACTGGATAGTGACCTTTTCCAATGCATAAAGGAGTTGATAAATTTATGCAACCTATAGATTTGGATATCAGAAATCAAATACTAGAATGTGATGGAAATGTTGCTATAAGTGCTAGTGCAGGCACAGGGAAAACACATACAACTGTTGAAAAGATAAATATAGATATGGCAAAAAATACCGACTTTAGAACATTTGCTGCAATTACTTTTACGAGAAAAGCCGCCAAAGAAATAAGAAGTAGATTAAAAGATGAACATAATGGGAGTTTTGTTGGTACCAATGATAATTTTGTTTTAAGTGAAATTATCCAACCTTTTATGAGAGATGTTTATGGGGAAGATTTTAAAAAGGATTTATCTCCAGATTATTCCAACGATTACTTATTTGATGATTTTAAAACTGGAGTTGAAACTGTAAGAAATTTAAATAAAATCTGCAAATATAGCGATAAACGTAAAAACTTTTCTTTTGAGCTTTCACTGAAAATATTAAAAGCATCAAAAGCAGCGCGAGAATACTTGGCCTCAAAGTACTTTAAAATTTATATAGATGAATATCAAGATTGTGATAAAGATATGCATAATTTATTTATGTATATTTCAACTGAAATAAATATACCATTATTTATTGTTGGAGATATAAAACAATCTATATATGGATGGCGAGGAGCTTATGCAGACGGTTTTAAAAAAATTATCAATGGTCAATTCGGTAATTTTAAAACATATATTCTTAAACATAATTTTCGCTCTAATCTCGCTATACAAAATTATTCCAATCTATTCATCGATGATGTAAGAGGTAATTGTAAAACAAATACAATAAACGATGAAGTAGTAGGTTTTGCATATCGTGATGTTGCTTACGCTATAAGCTATCTAAAAAAATGGATTGATTTATCAAAAGATTGTGCTATCTTGATAAGAAGTAATGATAATGGTAAGCACTGGAATAACTTATTGAACCAAAACGGATTAGACTTCACCTACATCTATGCGTCCCCGTTAGATTACTCTGATATAGAAAGCGAACATGTGTGGGTCGCTAGATTGATTGCTAATTATATGTTGCAAAATCGATATACAGAATACCACTTTGTTGATGAAATACCCGCTACTTACCCATATGAATTTAAAGATATAAAATCGCTATTGACTAAGCTAAATAAAGATAACGAAACAACTTTCAAAAATATATGTTTTAATATCTATAAATATTTCGGTTTTGATAATAATGAAAAAATTGAAAAAGAAATAGTTTGTTTATATGATGTGGTAACAGATGAAAAGTATATACCGACATATAATATTTCTAGTTATAACCATATTATAACAACAATCCATGCATCAAAAGGTCTTGAATTTGAACAAGTAGTGATTCAATCAAAGGATTACAACCTAAATGTCGAAGAAGATTTATATCTCCATTATGTTGCCGTATCTAGACCGAAGGAAAAATTGCTAGTTTTAATTCAATGTCCAGAGCAAATTAAATACATAAATTCTATTAAAGCAAATATCTCAAAGTGCAATGACCTTCACATTGCTCTAAATATTAATAATATTATTAATGGTGTAAATTCAGAAGAATTTGCGAATAAAACAGGTTCGTAATACAAAAGGGGCATGTGAAGTTTTTTCTGTAAATTAGATTTTTCTATGACAAAATATCGGTTTTTAGTGGGCAGGATAGCCGCGTTTAGGCTTTCCTGCCTTAATTGTAATATAGCACGGATTTTACGCCATGTCAAGGGCGGTCTCGCAAGAGACCGTGAATTTTACCCTTGTACATGGTGGA
>CAKSGG010000035.1 GCA_934454215.1 uncultured Clostridia bacterium | reverse complement strand
TACCCCCTATGGTTTTATTTTCATTATACCATAGGAGGCTCTTTTTTTCTATTGTCTGTTTTTACTGGTTCTGTTCAAACTCGGCAGACCGATTATTAATACTGAATGGCTTGCACGCTGTCTGCATAATAATGTTGCGGAAATATTTCCGCTGTTTTATCTTGAAAATATAGGGTGCTACAATTGGGGATTTGTTGCGATGAATATGAGAAAAACCCGAATATAAACTGGGATTTTACAAAATGGTTTCATGATTTATACAGACCGAGCTTTCACCCGTATGACCCTACGGAAATCGAAATTATAAAAAAGTTCTGCAATATGGCGGATAAAGAGAAATAAGCATACGCAAGAGAACAGCATCAAAAAAATAAAACCTTAGAAATGGACAGGGTATAATACCGAGTCCATTTTTTGGTTTATATAAAGAGAGGAACGGCCGGACAATTATTTAAAATAAGTCATTGTATGTCAAATGTGAATATGCGTAATGGAAACTGTAAGCCGATTATTTTATATTGAAGAATATTTGACAAATCCGCAAAAGTATAGTACGGTGCTTTGGCGTGTGTTATGAAACAGCCAGATAAACCGCATAGGTAAGCCGTTTGTCGGTGATTTGGGGACTTCGTGAAAATCATAAAAATATGCCCGAATTGCCGAAAATATATAAAAATAACGGGTGTAAGTATGTCAAAAGTATGTCAAAAAAAATATGCAAACAAAAAAATCATATAAGGTATCAAAGCCTTATATGATTTTTTTGTTTTGCGTAAAACTCGGTTATTTCGGTTATATATTATAGTTTTGATATATTAATATATCAAATAAAGAGAAAGCGAGGAATATATAATGAAAATAAGGAAGAATGTGAGGAGATATAATTATGTGATGTTTATTCGGATTTTATAACTACGGAGAAAAAATAAAGAATCTGAGCAGATTAACAAATCTGCTTGCGGATAATGCAACGGAAAGAGGTATTGACGCATCAGGAATAGCGTATAAGGACGGTAACAGAATTGTTATACATAAAGAGGCAAAAGCCGCATATGATATTAAATTTAAACACCCCGATAATACCAAATGTGTTACAGGTCATACAAGACATGCCACACAGGGAGATAAAAAGAAGAACTATAATAATCACCCATTCCCGGGAAAATGCAGGAATCTGAATTTTGCATTATCACACAACGGCGTTATTGTAAATGATGATGAACTGAAAAGAGAATATCATCTTCCGAGAACAAAAATAGCAACAGACAGCTATGCTGCTGTTCAAATGCTTGAAAAGAGAAAAATATTAAATCTTGAAAATGTGAAATTCATGTCGGAACAAATAAGAGGAGGTTTTGCGTTTTCTGTTCTTGATTCATCAAATGTATTGTGGCTTATACGGGGAGACAGTCCATTGTCTTTGGTTGATCTGCCGAATTATAAATTATATGTCTATGCGTCAACAGATGAAATATTATATAAGTCACTTATATGTACAAACTTATTTAATGAAATCAAGAACGGTAATTTCGGCGAAATAAAAATAGAAGAAGGCGATATTTTAAGAATAAAGCCTGACGGGAATATATTGAAAGACACATTTAATTATACCGATTACCATACGGTTCATTGGTATGATTATACATCGGACTATATTAATGAGCTGCGTTCTGTAGCGTCATATCAGGGGTATTCGTCGGAAGATATTGATACACTGCTGAATGAGGGATTTACACCCGAAGAAATTGAAGAATACATATACTGTATGGAGTGACACTGAAGTCCGTTAAGGTCTAAGAACAAATATGTGATAAACAGATTTGTTTCGAGCCTTAACGGGCTGTTTTTTTGTATTCTTTGTTTATCACAGATTTGTGATGACCTTTTATAGAAAAGCAAATAAATATTTATGTGAGGATAAACCTTTCAATATGGAAATACCGCTGCGGCAGATAGTACATTTTTTATATGTATCAGATGTAAAACTTGTTTATTTTTTTGAATTTAACATTTAATTATTTGATTGAAATAGTTTTCTTTATGAATTATTATATAAATAGAATATATAAATTATGGGGTGTTAGCAAAAATGAACAAAAATTCAAAAAAACGCAGAAAATTATCGGCGAATGATATGCAATTGTATTGTTTGTGTTTGATTCCTATGCTGCTTGTCTTTGCATTTAATTATGTGCCGATGTTAGGTACAATTATGGCTTTTAAGGATTACAGATATGACCAAGGTATTTTAGGCAGCAGATGGATTGGACTGAAAAACTTCAAAACATTTTTGATGGGCGGAGAATTTCCGAAGCTTGTAAGAAATACGGTAGGCATGAATTTTATATTTATTGTTGTTGGACTTGTTTGTTCGGTGGCGCTGGCTATACTTATGTATAGAGTTACAAGCAGACTTTTCACAAAGGTATATCAAACGATATTTATTTTGCCTTATTTTGTTTCATGGGTTTTGGTTGCATATATAGTTTATGCTTTTTTATCGCCGAGTGCGGGGGTTTTAAATAAAATTATGATTATGTGCAATTTGGAGGAACAGAACTGGTATTCCAAAACATCAATATGGCCTGGTATTCTTACAATATGTAATACATGGAAAAACGTGGGTATGGACAGTATATACTATTATGCCGCATTAATGAGTATTGATGCTACGCTGTTTGAGGCGGCAGATGTAGATGGAGCAAAAAACTTTGATAAGGTGAAAAATATCATAGTTCCAAGCCTTGTTCCGCTTATGACGATTCTTACAATTATGAAAATCGGAGGTATTTTTGCAGCGGATTTCGGATTGTTCTATCAAATACCGAGAAATGTCGGAGCATTATATGATGTTACGGATGTGATAAGCACATATAATTTCCGTGTAATGCGCGATATAGGTAATATGGGACTGGGAACCGCAATAAGCTTGTTCCAATCAGTTGTTGGGATTATACTGGTTCTTATTACAAATTCATTAAGTAAAAAAATAGATAAAGACCTGGGACTGTTTTAATAAGGGGGAGATTAACATGATGAAAAGAAAAATAAGAGAGCAGATACCGTTACATATATTTTTTATAATACTCAGCGTTGTGTTTTTATACCCCTTTTTGCTGCTTGTGGGAGCTTCCTTGTCGGAGGAAAAAGATGTAATAGAATTTGGCTACAGTGTTATACCAAAGCATTTTTCGCTTAATGCATATAAATTTATATTTGCGGATGCACATAAAATTGTTCAGGCATATAAGGTTACTGCTTTTTATTCTGTAATAGGTACCGGGCTGGCGGTTTTATTGCAGGCAATGATAGCATATCCCTTGTCAAAGAAAAATCTCAAGGGAAGAAACTTTATATCATTTTATCTGTATTTTACCATGCTGTTCAGCGGAGGAATGGTTGCGGATTATATTATAAGAACTCAGGTATATCATTTGCAAAATTCAATGCTGGTTTATATACTTCCGGGGTTGGTGGGAGCTTGGAGCGTCTTTATGATGAGAACATTTTTTCAAGGTATTCCCAATGAAATATTTGAAGCTGTATGTGTGGACGGCGGAAACGAATTTATGACATTTTTCAGATTTGTGTTACCTTTATCGAAACCTGTTTTGGCAACGGTAGCGCTTACCACGTTTTTGGGGAAATGGAATGATTGGTACACGTCTATGCTATACATAAGTGATGAGAATATGATAAGTCTGCAATATCTCCTTCAAAAAATGCTTCAAAATATGGAGCTGATAAAGCAAATGTCCGGCAATGCGAATGTTTCATCAATGATTTCGGGCAGCAGTACAGGTCAAATTCCGTCAGAAACCGTTCGCATGGCGATGGCGATTATTGTGGCGGGACCGACTTTTATTATATTCCCGTTCTTTCAAAAGTATTTTGTAAGAGGATTGACTATAGGGTCGGTAAAAGGATAAGTATTTAAAACATAATAAATTATTTGTTGTGTTTAAAATAAAAAAATCAAAAAAATGCAAGGAGGAAAAAATGAAGAAGAAATTAGCATTATTAATGGGAGCGGTTTTGGCAGTAGGAGCATTTGGAGGATGCTCGGGAGGCGGAAACAATCAAGAAAGCGGTGATGTGCTTACATGGTATGTGCCGGGGGACAAGCAGGTTGATATGAAGCTGGTTATGGATGAGGTCAATAAAATTATTGAACCCGAAATCGGTGCGAAACTTGACCTTCAGCCTATTGATACCGGCTCATACACGGAGAACATGAAAATGAAAATGGCAGCGGGTGAAAATTTTGACTTAATGTTTACGGGCTGGGTTAATAATTATATATCTGCCGTTCAGCTTGGAGGACTTTTGGATATTACGGATATGATAGACCAATACGCTCCGAAATTGAAAGATGTTGTTGAGGATTATGCGTTGGATCAGGCAAGAGTAGACGGAAAAATTTACGCTATTCCTAACATACAAATCATGGCGCTGAAGAGCTGCGTATGGGTTAGAGCGGATTTGTCGGAGGAGTACGGTCTGAAAGAAAGCGAAGTGGATAACATTGATGATATTGAGCCGTTTTTGGAATGGTGTTCAAAAAATCATCCCGAAGTTTATCCGTTTAAAAATGATACCGGACTAAGACCGTGGACACAGACAAAATACTATTATCCGGAGGATGGATACTGTGTTGAGAAAGATAAGCTTTTGAGCGGAGAAAAACCGTTAGAGGTTGTCAGAGAAACAGACACGAAAGAATATAAGGATGCGGTTTATAAGCTTTGGGATTGGTATCAAAAAGGCTATATCAGAAAAGATATTCTGACAGTCATGGATGATTCGGGTGACTATTCTATGGGTAAATACGGAGTTATTTATTCATCATGGAAACCCGGAGCGGAAAGTAATATAAAGTCTAAGGCAGGAGCGGATTACATTCCGTTTATTTTGCAAAAAAATGAAAAAGTACTCCTTTCGGGAGTGAGAGATACAATGACCGGCATAAGCAAAACCAGCAAAAATCCCGAAAAGGCAATGAAACTTATAGAGCTTGTTAATACAAATAAAGACGTATATAATATGATATGTTTTGGTATTGAAGGAAAGCACTATAACATCAATGATGAAGGAAAAGCGGTGGTAGTTGAAAATTCGGGATATAATTTGTCGCCGAATGCATGGATATACGGCTGTCAGTATAATTTGCTTGTATCGGAAGGGCAGGATTCGGATGTTTGGGAAAAAACAAAACAGCTAAATGATGAAGGCATTGTTAATCCGTTGGCAAATTTTGCATTCAACAAAGACAATGTTGCAACTGAAATAGCGTCTGTTTCCACGATTTTTGACCAATATGCCGTTACAAAAATCGGAGCGCAGAATCCTGATGAATATTATGATGAAATGGTAACAAAGCTTGATAATGCGGGTCAGAAAAAAATTGTAGAGGAACTTGATAAACAAATAAATGAATTTTTGACAAATAAAGAGGAGTGAAGAAAATGAAAGGTATAAAAAAATTAATTTCGGGTTTATTGTTTACCGCTATTGTATTTACAACGGCGAACATTTCATTTGCCGAGCAAATAGATGATGATTTTGAAAGCGTACATATTAATGCGGCAGATGCTTGTATGATTGATTGTAATAACGGAACATATAACAATCACACAGATTATTCCGTTGCTCAAAAGCTGCTGATAACAAAGTATAATTTGGAAGACATTTCACTCGCAGACGTAAAAGAGGCAAAGCTAAAAATAAAATGTGCACAAAATTCAACGGGAAACGATAATATAAAACTGTTTTTTTACAAAATGGCAGCGGATAATTGGAACGGAGAGACTTTGACATATGATGAATACGTTGCAATCGGAAATAATCCATGGGCAGGTGATGGATATAAATGGATAGAAGGTGTAAGTTCTCCGAACGGAGGGTATCTGGAGTATGATGTAACCGAGTATTTGCAGGAGGGAATGAAAGAAATTTCGTTTATGACTCTTGCTAATTATGACTCATACAAATTCGGTAATCCGATGTCCAAAACGGAGCCGGCATATCTTGATTTGAAATGCAATACGATTATTACACAAAAAACAAATGCGGCAGACGCTTGTATGATTGACTGTAATGACGGAACATATAACAATCATACAGATTATTCTGTTGCTCAAAAAGCATTGATAACAAAATATAATCTTGAAGGTATTTCGCTTTCGGGATTGAAAGAAGCAAAGCTGAAATTAAGATGCGCATGGAATTCAACGGGGAGTGACAACGTAAATTTGTTTTTCTATAAAATGGACGCAAATAACTGGAACGGAGAAACACTGACATATAATGAATATGTTTCAATCGGAAACAACGCATGGGGAGGAACGGGATATAAATGGATAATGGATATATATTCACCTGCCGGAGCATATATGGAGTACGATGTGACCGAGTATTTGAAAGAAGGCATGAAAGAAATTTCGTTTATGACTTGCGTAAACAGTAATTCATATAAGTTTGATAATCCGATGTCTGCGGCGAATCCTGCGTATCTTGAACTTAAACTGGATAGCCGAAAAACAGAGCAGGTGTATTCGGGAGAGAAGTGCCTTGTAAGTCATGCTGAAGGCGAGGAAACATACAACAAGCATAATGAAAGTGTGGCCGGACAATACGGGAAAGACCTGATATTGAAATATGACTTAACCAATACAGATTTGTCGGCATTGGAAAGCGCTGTTATAAATCTTAAATGTACATATACTCCAATGGACAGCTATAGCGTATGGGTGAGAAGACTGAATACAAACTCGTGGAAAGAGGATACCTTTAATTGGAATGAGTATTTAAAAACTGATACTGCACCATGGCTTTCATATAATAATGGCAAAAGCAAGCAGGATATAGTAATTCACGGTGTATCGGCGGCTACAGGTCAATACAGTCAGCTTGATGTTACCGACATACTTCAGTCATATATTTCAGAATCTGCCGCAAAGGTGAATACTGTATCTTTCATGATTTCTACCGGAGGATATTTTCAGTTGGAAGAGCTTAATACCGCGAACTATGCACCTTTGACATTAAAATTCGGCGGTGAAAATGCAATTGTGCAGGATAGAGTGAAAATATTAAAGAAAATATCCCAATATGACGCAGCAGAT
The DNA here is from genome assembly GCA_934454215.1 of uncultured Clostridia bacterium. Lineage (GTDB taxonomy): Bacteria > Bacillota > Clostridia > UBA1381 > UBA1381 > Ornithomonoglobus_A. The sequence goes on along the minus strand of CAKSGG010000035.1, from coordinate 19,560 downwards.
GCTATAGAGGCAATGAAGAGCCACAGAGCAACATTCGGCATAGAAAATGATGAGAAAGCTTCCGCATATGCGGTTGCAATAAATAAAGAAAACATAAAAAGTCTTGCTTCTGCAAAGAATGAGTATTTTTCAAAAGCCGATAAAGGCGGATTTATGCTGACTCAATTTGCGGACAATTCGGTTAATACGGCGGCTGTTATTAAAAATTTGTCAAAAGACAGCTCGGCAGCTCCGATTGTTATTTTTGCAGGATATGACGAAGAGGGAAAACTAATAAATGTGAAATACGGAAACGGTGCGGAAAATATTGCAGGGTATAATTTTGAAACATATAGCACCGACAGCTTAAAATGTGAAGGTATGGTTAAAGAAAAAGCATTTGCGATTGATAATTTAACGACGCTTGTGCCGGTGGACGAGTGTATTGAAATGGATTTGAGGTAAGTAGATTTGCTTTTCCCGAACGGCAATCTATGCCGTTCGGGAAAGATAAGCAGAATGATTAATATGGCGGAGGAACAATATGAAAGTTGCTTTATATAAAAGATTAGGAGCCGTTAGTTTGGCAATTATACTGTTAATTTCTAATTTCTATGTGACTGTGCTTGCAGAAACGGAGGAGCTTTTCCCAAAGACTTTTGATGATGAAAAATCGGTTGAAGATTTTTTTGACGAGCATAAGGGAGATTTGCAAATATCCGATGCTGCTCTTAGCGAGAATATCGGAATGCTGAAATTGGCTTATTGCGGCAAGATGATAAAAGATGAGAATGAATTTTGGACGGTGTACGGTGATTGTGAGAATAAGGCACAGCAATATGTGCTGACATTATTAAATAATTCAGGTTCTTCCGAAGAATTTAATAATAATATTGAAAAATACAAGGATATTTTAAACTTAGACCTTGATAAATATAATAACTTAAGTGATAAAAGTTATTTTGCGGAGCTTTTAAGAAATTCTTCATTCAGTGCGGAAGAATTTAAAAAGAATTTTGATAAAGCTGTTGATGGGTACATTGACAGTATAACGGTAAAGAAAACAAATGCGTCGGACGCTTGTATGATTGACTGCAATAACGGAACATATAACAATCATACGGATTATTCCGTTGCCCAAATGGCATTGATAACAAAATATAATCTTGAGGGTATCTCACTTTCGGGATTGAAAGAAGCAAAGCTTAAATTAAGATGCTCATGGAATTCAATAGGCAGTGACTATGTAAATTTGTTTTTCTATAAAATGGACGCAAATAACTGGAACGGGGAAACACTGACTTATAATGAATATGTCTCAATCGGAAACAATCCGTGGGCAGGAAAAGGATATAAATGGGTAATGAGTATATATTCACCTGCCGGAGCATATATGGAGTACGATGTGACCGAGTATTTGAAAGAAGGCATGAAAGAGATTTCGTTTATGACTTGTGTAAACAGTAATTCATATAAGTTTGACAATCCTATGTCTGCGGCAAATCCTGCGTATCTTGAGCTTTCGATTGATTCATCGCAAGATGAGCAAAGTCCAGAAAGGTTCAGAAAGCTTAACTATTCCGTTGAAAGCGGAAGTGAAAATGTTTCTGTGAATACAGACAAAATTACAATAAATTCAGCATATGAATTTGACGAACAAAATTCAGATATTGAGGTAATAAAAGACGGGGCTGCCGTTGATAAGGAGAAATACGCTGCGGAAACAAAAGGTAACACAATTACAATTTCTTTTAACGGTCCGTTGGAAGAAAACAGCGTTTATTCTGTTGCCCCCGCTGAAGCCTTTAGGTTTAAAAATGACGAAACAAGATATATGTTAAATTCGTTAAGCTTTAAAACGGAAAGCAAAAATTTGACGATGTCGGATATTAAGTTTATTACGAATGGAAATATAAATGATAGGCTTGATTTATGCAAAGGGGAGAAAGCCAAAAGCGTTGTATCGGTTGACAATAAATGCGGATTTGTTCAAAAATGTATTGTGCTTGTCAGCTTGTTCGAGCAGCGTGATGGTTATGTGAGAATGATTTCATCGGATTTATTAAGCTGTGATTTATCGCAAAATGATATTATTAACCTTGCAAATGATTTTGATATACCCGATGATGACGGCAATTATTTTATAACATATAATATTTGGGACAATTTATCCGAAATGAATAAGATTTTATACAAGAAAAAATAACAATATTATGGAGGGGCGTATGGCTGCGATGAAACTGAAAGCAATAGCAATACTTACTGCTTTGGGCATATTTACCACACAGATAGCATATGCGGATATACTGGAAAATGTTGAAACAGAGAACGGCATATTAAATATAAGCGGACAATCCGATTTGCTTAAATCAAGCAATATAGGTGTTTATATTCTAAAAAATGGCATAAAAACAGATGAAATCAAGAATTTTGCACAGGCAAGTGATTGGCTGAGTGATATTGGATTTGCAAAAACAGATGAGTCGGGAAATTATAATTTCAGTATGAAATTAAGCGCCAATGATTATACGGGCGCTACCTTATATGTTGCCGGCAAGGGTGAATCGGCAACAGCACCGTTAGGGGAGTATAATATATATGTGTCTCCGAACGGTACGGATACATCGGAGGGTACAATGGACCTCCCTCTTAAGACGCTTGACGGCGCAAGGCTTAAGGTACGGGAAATAAAAAAAAGCAGCGATTATAACGGCGCTGAAATAGTTGTAAATTTTCTCCCGGGCGAATACAGAACAAGGGAACAGGTGAATTTTACGGCAGAGGACAGCGGAACTGAAATCGGAAAAATTACATACCGTGCATATACTCCGGGAACTGTTACATTTAACCATGCCGATAAGCTTGACATAAGCAAGCTTGAACTTGTAAAAGACGAATCTGTTTTGAAACGGCTGCCGGAATCGTCCCGCGGAAAAGTGTACTGTATGAGACTTAACGGATTCTATAACTCAGACACAATTTTCAGCGGCTATCCTAAACTAATCCTGAATGATAAACAACAAACAATATCGAGATGGCCGAATGTGGGATATAAAACGATGAATATGAGCGATGGTTCGACATCAATCGTTGATAACGGTAATTCATCGGGAAATGCTGTAATCAGATACGAAGATGATAATATTGAACGATGGAAGTTTGCAAAAGAACCCATTTTCATTATCGGTTATTTTAATAATCAATATCAAGGCAATACGTATTTAGTAGACGGAGTTGATAGTGAAAACAAAACAATAACACTGCGTCAGGGAAAGATAAAGGATAATAAAAGACGCTGGTTTGCGTGTAATTTACTGGAGGAGATAGACATTCCGAGTGAGTTTTTCATTCAGAGAGCTGATGAGTCGGATTCGTTCAATTATTTGTATTATTATCCTGCGTATGATTTGGACGAGAATAAAGATAATTTGGAATTTATCAGCGGACACAAAGTCAATCATATTAATTTTGACGGGGTGTCAAATGTTAATTTCAACGGTATAAAATTTTCCAAGACAAGCGGAAACGGTATTTACGGTAATAATTGCAGCGATATAAATATTGACGGCTGTGAGGTTGAAATCTGCGGCACGGGAGGCGTTGCATTTGAAAACAGCGTAAACATAGCCGTGAAAAACTGTGACATACATAATATACACGGTTTGGGCGTAAGCCTTGAAAACTCCGATTCAGAGGCGGTTTTTAACACTGAGAGCCGCGGCAATGTTATAGAAAATAATCATATATATAATGTGAATGAAGGCGGTCATACGTCGGCTCCCGGAAGCAGTGCAACAGGCTATGGTGCGATATTTAAAAACAATACGATTCATAAGGCTCCCGCAAGCGGTATCAATTCGCCGTCAGAGGATGGGTACTATGCGTATAACGAGTTGTATAATTTGGTAAGAGATACTGCCGATGCGAGCGCAGTTTATAACGGAAGAAGATTAACCATGTATGGAATAAAATATGAATACAACTATATTCATGACCTTGGACTTGAGGGCTTTTCCGAAGATGAGCATACGTCGGGAATTTTCTGGGATGATTTTATGAGCGGACAAACCGCAGAAAATAATATCATAGTAAATGAATACAAGGGTACACTTGAACAAGGTACAAGTTTTGGAATAAATATGAACGGCGGACGCGATAATACGGTAAGGAATAATGTGTTTGTCGGAAGTGATTACGCCGTGAGAAATACAGACCGTTCAAATTACAGCTATAAGAATAACTCGGGATTAACGGATATTTATGAGAACCTGAGCAACGCCGTAAACAGAAAAGAAAGTAAATATATCAGCAAATATCCTCAGATTATAAGTACATATGAAGAGATGTCATCTTCCGAGAACGGATACAAATTTAATCCGAGAAATATTACGGTTACGGGGAATGTTGTAGCAGACTGCCGTATGGCAAATGAGGAGAATAACGGAGTTTACCTTAACGGACGATTGGTAAAAGACGATTCAAAGATATATAACGTCGCCGATACCGTTACGGTAAATAATTATTTGTCACCCGACAGAAGCGTGTTTATAAATTCTGATGAGGGTGATTATAGATTATCTGATGAAGGTAAAAATAAACTGAATGTTGACAATAGCTTTAAACTTGATAAAAGCTTTGATTTGTCAAGCATAGGCTGTAAGCTTCCTTTTGAGATAAACGGAAACTTTAAAATGCTCTATCCGAAAAATAATTCGGTTTGGGAAACGGCAGATAAGATGACATTGGTTTGGGAGGAAGACTTGTATGCCGATGAGTATGAGTATGTCGTTTCAAAAAATAAAGATTTATCAAATCCGATTGCGTCGGGTACAACCGTTTATACTATGGCGGAAATTGAAGGTTTGGAAGAGAATACTGAATATTATTGGACAGTTAAATCAAAGTGTATGTCATTTAAAAACAAAATGACGGCAGAGAGCGAAGACGGCATATGTGCTTTTACAACGGGCAGCGGGTCTGTAATTAAAAATATACATTATGATTCGGCTGAAAATAAAATAAATATTAATGTCCTAAATAATTCCGATATTTCGGACGGCGATGTTTATATAGGTCAATATGACAGTAACAACGAATTGATTAGCGTCAAAAGGAGCGAGGTTAAATTGACGAACGGTGAAAATGATATTGAAATAACAAATTTCATACCAGATTCAAAAAGTGAAAGCTGCACAATATTTATGTGGGCAAGAGGTTATATGACTCCGCTGACGCTAAAATCATACAGAATTTCGCTTGAGTAAATAACTTTGAATTTGTGCCGTCACGGCAGTAAGGAGATTGTAATGAAAAAAATTATATCACTGATGATTGTATTTTGTATGGTGTTTAATGTTTCATGGGCTATTGCTGAAGAAGATTTGCAGGATAAGCTTGTTATTCATGTGGCTGTTACGGGTTCTGACATGAATCCCGGAACTGAGGAAAAGCCGCTTGCAACGCTGACGGGTGCAAGAAATAAAATAAGAGAAATCAAGAAAAGGAATAAGCCTATAGACGTTATATTTCATAAGGGAGAATATCTGATAAAAGATACCGTATTTTTTGATAAATCGGATAGCGGCAGTAAGAAAGCACCGATTACATATAAATCGGCGGGCGACGGAGAGGTGCTTTTCAGCGCCGGAATAGAGCTTGATGTTTCAAAATTTGAACCTGTTACGGAGCAAGCGGTTCTTTCGAGACTGCCTAAGAGTTCTGTTGGTCGGGTAGGACAGATTGATTTGACATCAACGGGAGCGTCAATTGCTGATTTTGCGGCATACGGACGTAACAGAGGATTTTATTTGAACGAAAGAAAGCAAAAAGTGGCAAAATGGCCAAATTCCAACTTTGCTTATATAGAGGATGTTGTCGGAAGCTCGGTATTTAAGTATAAAAATGAAAATGCTTCAAAGTGGTCGGCGGCAGATGATATGTATATTGAAGGATACCTTGCAAGCGAATGGACGGGCGGTGCCTACAGGTGCGAAGTAGACCCGTCGGAAAGAACGATTAAAGTAATTGGCTCAAATGTAAGCGGAGGGCATAGATGGAGAGCGATAAATCTGATTGAAGAAATGGATATTCCGGGTGAATTTTATGTTGATACGGAAAAGAAAATTTTATATTATTATCCGGAAAAAAAACTGGACGTTCAGAAAGACAGGCTGATATTTAATCGCTGGGCATTTAATATGGTTAATGTAAAAGATTGCGATTATATGTCCTTTGAGGGGTTATCGTTTGCGTATACCGACGGTACATGTATAGATATGGCGAATTGCAGTTATATAAATGTAAAGGAGTGTACATTTAAGTGTGCGAATACCGGCGTTGTCGCTGATTTTGCCGAAAATTTTACTGCCGACAGTAATGTTTGTTATGAGATGAGCGGAAGCGGAATCATGATTTATCAGGACGGAAGAAATTCTTCTGTTGATGTGAAAGAAGTTTTCGGTGAGCCTAATAACAGCAATATTGTAATTAAAAATAATCATTTAAGCAATTGTTTTTTGGATCATATCGGATCCGGCGGACTTGTCGGATTCGGAGGTACGGGAGTAATTGTTGAACATAATACTGTTTCGGGAAGTAATACACAAGCTGTTATAGGCGGAGGCCCGGACTGTGTTATTCGTTATAATGATATTTATAATGCCGTAAGGGAAACAGCGGATGCGGGTGCATATTATTGCGGCTGCTCATGGACTCTGTTTGGTAATACGGTAGAGTATAATTTTATTCATGATTTGGGAGATTCGGCTTTTGAGGCGGGCAACCTGGTAGACTGCGTGTTCTGGGATGATACGGTAAGCGGACAAACGGCAAGATATAATATTTTGTATCCTAATTCAAAGCAAAGGACATACGGCGTAATCAGCGGCGGCGGTAGTGATAATACGATTGACAGCAATACGATTATAGGAGCGGATATTGGAATAGGAGTTCAGGACAGAACCTCCGGCAACCAAACAACGCAGCAGGTAGCAAGCGGAAGAACATATAATCCGCTGAAACCGCAGGTCGAAGAAAATTCATGGATGGTAAAAAAATATCCTCAGATGAAGAGAATATATTCATCAAAGCATTTCAGACCCGATTATAATACTGTGACAGATAATGTACTTATTGACACTCAACAGCCCAATATTGCGGAATATATAAGAAATTCGCCCACTACGACATATGCGGGGAATTATAATGGAGATGATTACAGTATATTTGTAAATCCCGATAAATATGATTTTAGAATTAAAAAGTCGGCAAAGGAAGAGCTTGGTTTGGGTGAAAACGTAATTGATGAGGATTTCGATTTGTCATTAATCGGAACACAAACCGATATGCCGAATGTGGAAAGGTCATTTTATAAAACATATCCGAAGAACGGAGATAAGGGGTTTGACCCTGAAAATGTTACACTTTCATGGCAGAAGTCGTTTTTCGCCGATGAGTATTTTTATGAAGTTGCAACAGATTTGGAGTTCAATAATATCGTACAAAGCGGAAAAACCATATATAACAATGTCTTATTGGAACCGCTTGAGAAAAATACCAATTATTATTGGCGTGTTACCGCAAAAAATATCTCATTGAAATTTCAGTCGGAAGTGGAAGCATCGGGAGCACCGTATTTATTCACGACATCCGAACATATAGAAACGATTGACTATTCACTGCTTAAAGCAAGAATAGTTAAAGCAAAAAAAATACTTGAATCAATTGATGAAGGGGATAAGCTGGGAGAGTATAAATACGGAACAAAAGATGAGCTTCGGTCGGCGATAGATGTTGCCGAATTTGTTGTTAAAGATAACAAGGCAACGCAGATTGAGATATATAATGCGGATGAGGTATTGTCGGAAGCTATTAAAAAAGCTCAGTATGCAGTCCATGTCGGATTTATGGGGACAATTGATACAGACGCATCAAAATGGGAAAGCTTATCCGGTGTTGATATAAAGAGCAACGGTGATGAAATTACATTCACAAGGGTCAAGGGCAACGGCTTGGCTACAACGAAAAGCAATGTTCCCGGATATGGAATTTACAGCTTTATGCTCAAAGAAAATGCTTCCGGCGGATGGTTTGCAATTGCTCTTCACCATAATGTAAATACGTCAGCGAACATATATGACGGAGGCGGTTTGTCGACCTGTTATTTCCTTGTTAAGCCCAATCAGATTGAATTGCAGACAATTAATCAAACAGGAAAGCGCCGTTTAATGGTTGTTGAACAAAATGACGGGTTCTATGACTATAATGACTGGATAAAGGTTGAGTTTGGTGTGCTGCCTATGAGAATGGGAATGCTTGTTTATTTGAAAATGAATGACAGGCAGGTTTATGAATATCTTGATGAGGTAAACCCAACACTTGAGGACGGAATGATGTGTATAAGCCCGGCGAGCAGTATAACGTTAAAATCAATACCCGACGCACCGAACGGAGTTGAATATATACCGAGTGATGATGTATTTAACACAGATGAAAATTTACACTATTATACGATAAAGGATAAAGAGTGCAGCGTTTCGGGAACATGGGAAAACGATAATTCCGTTGAAGGATTTGATAAAAATCCTGTAATTACAACAAGCGAAAAGAATGCCAATGTACTTTTTGACGTTACACCCTCAAACGAAATCGGTTATTATAAAGTCAGCATATACAAAATGAATGAGCCTGATATGGACAAAAATGTAACGCTGGAAATGAGCAATTTATATACAAGCTATAAGACTAAGCTTGATATTTCGCAGGAAAAAGAAGGCTGGGTTAATTTAGGCACATTTAATTTTGTTGATGAGTCTGCAAAAGGACACATGAAGATAAGGCTTACGGCAAGCGGAGAAGGAAAGCTGCCGATGAGTGCGGTTAAGGTTGAAAAAGCAACAGATGATGAAATAAAATTCTTTAAACTTTTTCAGGATAAATTCACAAACGGAATTGTTTTGAAAATCGGGAATAAAAATGCTTATGTAAACGGACTCAAGTATGTGCTTGACAGCGAGGCGACGATACGGGGAGACAGAACACTTGTTCCGCTTAGGTTTATATCGGAGGCTTATAAAGGAGAAGTTGTATGGAATGAAGACAATAAAACTGCTGATGTTCATATCGGAGATAAGGAAATGAAATTTTCAATGAATGAAAGTACGTATACTGTAAACGGCGAGATTAAAACGTTAGAGGCTCCGCCGACGGTTATAAACGGCAGATTTATGATTCCGATACGGGTTGTGACCGAAGAAATAGGTAAAAAGGTTGACTGGAATCAGGATAATCAAGTTATTGTCATAGGCGATAGCATAAAATACACGGAAGATGAAAAACAAGAAATATTTGAGTTAATAAATGCGACGTATAAAAACGAGTAGGAGGCAAATATGAAAAAAGTATTGTTTACGGTAATTTTCATCATGCTTACATTAATATCCTCAGTGTTTGCACAGACGGAGGTATCAATGTATGATTCGGAAAATGCTGTGATAGAAATAAAAGGTACGGCATTGCCCGATGAAGATATAAAAATATTAATATTGAACCCCGAAAAAACAATTGAAGAGGCACAGACGGATAGCGGTGCAAGACAATACAATGATACGGTTTATGCTGACGGCAGCGGCGAGTATGTTCACCGAATAAAGCTTTATAAGCCGAGTGCGGGGTATTATAAGGTGTATATTAAAGAAGGCAGCGGCGACGTAACGGAATATGAAATTTATTATGCTACATTGGACGAAAAAGTATCTGCCGCAAAAGAGGTTATATCAGCTCCGACACTTTTAAGCGATAAGAATAAAAGAGAGGTGCTGGGTGTTGAAGACGCTCTGATAAATGCAATAAATACAGAAGAACTTTTTGCCTTTATGAATGAGGATTTGAAGAATAATCCTATTTCCTTTTCTGACAATGATTCTAACGAAGAAAAAAGTGCAAAGCTGCTTGACTTACAGTCAAGGATAAAAAAATATACAATTTTATCTGCTTATAATCAGTCGAAAGCGCAATATCTGTATTCAAATGACGGAAGCTTCAGATATGACGATATATTGGGATTTTCGGAAATAGATAAAAATAATCAGACTACAATAAATGACTTGTATAATAAGCAAATAAAAGATACTTCATATGTAAGAAACGCAATTCTCGGAAAAAATGTAAAAAGCATTGATGAGCTGAAAAGGCTGTTTGCGGATAATGTTGTTTACTATGCAATAGTGAACAATAAAAATACGGGATACGGTCATATCAAAAGCTGCATTACAATGAAAAATATATTATACATTAAAAATGTTAATGAATCCGATAACCCATTAAAAGCCTATTTTTCGTTAGGGACGGAGGATAGAAAAAGAGCTGATTTTAACATTATGCAAAACGCAGAAAAATTGACAGTGGATAATTATTTTGATATAATAAAAGAGTGCAGTGAAAAAGCCAAAAGCAATAATGAAAAAGGCGGAGGCGGCGGAAGCGTCTCATCACGCGGAAACGGTACGTTTGTTCCAGGAGGTACGGTATCTCAAAACGACAGCAAATCGGATAATTCTGGTAACGGCTTTTCGGATGTTCCGAACGGAAACTGGGCTAAGGATTTTGTTGAATATGTAACAGAATGCGGAATTATAGACGGAATCGGAAATAACAAGTTCGGACCCGACTTGTATCTTACAAGAGAGCAGGCCGCAAAGGTCATATGCCTTACATTTAAGCTTTCGCCCGATAACACGGCAGAAAAGGTATTTTCCGATACAGATGTAAAGCAGTGGTATTGCCCGTATGTGAATACCGCATATAAGAATAAAATTATTAACGGAAAAGATAAAGAAAACTTTGGAATAGGAGAAAATATAACAAGACAGGATTTTGCGGTTATGATTTACAGAGCTGCGGAAACGGGCGAAAAAACCGTAAGTGAATGTGATATTTTAGATTATAACTCAATAAGCGATTATGCAAAAGAAGCAGTGGGCTATTTAAAAGACAGTGGTATAATTTCGGGTTATGAGGATGGCTCGTTTATGCCGATGAAAAATATTACAAGAGCGGAAATGGCTAAAATTATCTATAACGTAATTCAGAAGTATAAGTATGTCTATAAATAAACAGAGCTTTTGCATTTGATAAATACATGAAAGGGGCTATATTTTAAAATGTTAAGAAAAATGATTTCACTTTTTATGACTGCCGTTATGCTATGCTTGATGACAGTATCGGTTAATGCGGAAACGGTATATAATGAACACGATGTTGATTTGGTAATCGGGCTGGGGATTATGGAGCTTGATGAAAATGAAGAAAATGCCTTGGATACTAAAGTTACAAGAAAACAATTTGCAAAAATAGTATCGGGAATTTTAAATTATAATGCTTCAAATTCGGACAAGGTATGGGATTTTTACGGTGAGGATAATGAGAACGTCATAATTCCGGATGGCAGTGAGGTGCAGGAGGCGTCACCGTATACTGATGTTGACGCTGCAAACGAGTTTTATAATTACATAAAAAATGTAACGGACTTAAAGCTTATGCGCGGAAATGGCGGCTGTTTCTATCCTGATGATAATATTAAATCTAATGAAGCAGTGGCGGTATTGCTGAGACTTTTGGGATATAACAATGTGTCGGAGTATAACGGCGGATGGTTTTCGGGGTATATGTCAACAGCCAATGACATTGGTATCAAAACCGTAAGTGCGGGCGGAGATGTAACTTTTGGAGAAATGGCATCCATGCTTGTTCAGGCTATAGAGGCTCCGCTTATGGTTACCGATTTTGTGGGACCGCAGATTATCTATAAAAAAGATGAAGACAGAACTATACTTACCGAAATTATGGATATAAATAAAACGGAAGATACTATGTATCAAAATAACTACACATCCTTTACGGGAAGAAATACCGTTTCAAATAAAGCTGTTCTGGTAGGCGATACCGTATTAACAATAAATGACAAGACAAAATACGCAAACGGATTTATCGGAAGAAAGGTTGAATGTTATTATTTTAATGAAAACTCGGATAATGAAAATGAATTGATATATGCCTGCCTTTCAAAAAAGAATGATGAAACAAGCTTTAATATTGATAATTTCAAACGGATTGACAGCGGCATGATTTTTTATGAATCGGGAGCCAAAACGATTTCCAAAAAAATTGCAAAGATACCGTACGTAATATACAACGGACTGGCGGTTACGGATTGTCAGGACAAGTATTTTGATTATGAAAACGGCAGTGTAACTCTTGTATCAACGAAAAATAACGGCATTTATGATTTAATAATTATTGAGGGATATAAGCCGATATATGTAAAACGCATAAACAGAGAAAAGGGTAAATTTACAATAATAAACGGAATCGCATCTGCCGATAACCCGAATATAAGCTTTGATGAAGATGATGTCGGAAGTAATGTTACAATACAAAATTCTGCCGGTGATATAATGGATTTGTCGATGATTAAAAATGACGGAGTGGCAGATGTTTCTCAAAATGATGATGTAATTAAGATTATTATATCAGATAAAAATACGGTTGAGGATTTTGTTATAAGTACAATTGGCGAAGATGAAATTACCAATGGAGAAGAATCGTATAAGGTTTCCGAATACTATAAAAAATCCGATTCTTATCAAAAGCTAACATCGGGTGAAAGCTATACCTTGTATTTAAACAGTTTTGGGTATGTAGCAAAAGCGTCTGCAAGCAAAAATGAAAATACATGGGAAACGGGATATGTGTATAAATTTATTAATGATGTAAATAAAGAAAGCATATCAATGAAAGTTATATACGAATCGGGAAAATCCGAGGTATTTAATTTCAGAGATAAGATAAGCTACAGCGATGAAAACGGAAATGACGGCAAAACCGTAAAATCAGATACTTCATTATATACAAAGCTTGCGGCATTTGATGAGAGCGTAATCAGATACAAGCTTAATAAGGATGATGAAGTGACGGCTGTGGAAATACCGCTTAAAAAAGGTGTGGAAACGAATAGCAAAGACAGATTATATGTAATGGCGGATACGAGAGTCGGTGATAATAAAGCTGATTACTATTATTCATCGGGACCGAGAAGTTTCGGGTCGAAAATTTTTCTTTCGGACGATACTCAGATACTCAGCGCCCCTCAAAACTCAACCGATGTCGGAAAGTATAGTTTTGTCAGGTTGAATGAGATAAAAACAGGAGAAAAGGTTTTTGCGGCATATGGAGTAAATCAGGAATCAACAGTAGCCGATTATGTGTGCTTGTATGAAACTGTAAGTCTTGTGTTTGATGATAAGGAATACCCGTATATTGTAACAAACATATATCAGGGATTGAATGCAGATGATGAGGTTGTAAATATAATCGAAGCATATCAACAGGGAAAAACATATAAATTTTATGATGATGAACAAAATGATTATCTGAACCATGCGATTCCGTTTTCAAGATGGGAACAAAGCGACAGTATTAATGAAAATGAGTACTGTAAGGTTGCAAAGGGTGATTTAATCGGTATAAAAGCGGATTCGTTCGGGAATTTAAACGGTATTCAGATTATATTTGATTGCGACGGTATATATGACAACAGTAAATACAAGGATTTATTAGGAACCTGCGATGAATTTTATGAAGATTTTACATGGCAGGAAAAAGGGATACTGGCGGGCAGCTTAGGATATTTTACGTCAAAAATAACAAACACAAATCCCGTAATATCCAAAACTACCGTAATAGGCGGCAATGGTGCAAAATACCCGCATAACGGTTATCCGAGATATATTTACGGATATGTGTATGATTTGCACGACGGCATAATTACATATACCACTAAAAACCTTCATGAGAGTGACGGACTGCCCGATGATAATGATACCAGGTTTGTAACGGAGTCGAAAAGAATGCAGACCATCTCTGACCTCATGGAAATTGACGGTGATTCCGTTGCAGTGTCGTCAGCGTCTGCCGAAAAGATAAAAACGTATAAGGATTTCGGGAAAGAGTGTTCAAGAATTATATTTTACTCATATTTAGGCGATGACAGAATGGGTATTATAATTAACGGAGTAAAAAAGTAATTCGGGGGGATAAATGTGCAAAACAAATTATATTATCAAAAACCGGCAAAGAAATTTATAGAGGCTCAGCCGATAGGAAACGGAAGCTTTGGAGCTATGGCGTATGGGGGAATATACGATGATAAAATTTCTTTTAATCACGATACTTTATGGTCTGGAAAATATATTGAGCAGCCATGCAGCGGAAAACAATACGAAACATATCTTAAAGTTAAGAAATTGGTACAAGAAGGCGATGATAAAATAGAAAGTGCCGAAAACAGTCTTATTGATAACTTTTTCGGCGAAGATTCGCAGGCGTATATGCCTATGTGTTATATGACGGTAAAATCATCAATTGATAATTATTCCGAGTATAAAAGAATACTTGACATGAAAAACGGTGTTGTAAATGTATCATGTGACATTATGAGTAAACAATATTTTATATCATATCCCGATAATTGTTTTGCAATGAGAATTAACACAAAAACACAGACGGACTATGTATTCGGCCTTGAAAGCAAGCTGATGTCTTTTAAAAGTATAAAGGATAATATTATGCTTATAAAAGGAGAATGTCCGTCTGCCAACCCCGGAGTGTTTAAAGGCAGTATTGATGAATTGTTTGACGGCTCGGGAATAAAATTTACGTGTGCATTTTATTTTGATACTGACTGCAATGTGAGCCGCAGCGATGATAATTTGACAATAAAAAATGCACGCTGCGTTACCGTATATTCGTGCGTGCGGACGAGCTTTACGGAATTTAATAAGCCTGCCGATAAAAAAACGTATGACAAATGTATTGAAGATGTTGTTAATGCGTCACAAAAAGGATATGACGCTATTTTAAAAAGGCATACTGATGATTTTTCGGAAATGTTTGACAGAGTAGTTTTGGATTTATACGGCGAATGTGATTTGACCTGCGATGAAATGCTGAAGTTATCGGACAAACCTGTTGCATTGTATGAACTGTTGTTTAATTTCGGCAAGTATCTTATAATATCGGGGTCGCGTGATGAACATTCGCAGGCTCTGGGGCTGCAAGGGATATGGAATGAAGAATTTACACCGCCATGGAATGGTGCATATACGGCTAATATTAATCTTGAAATGTGTTATTGGCCGATGCTTATGTGCAATTATGCGGAATGTGCCTTACCTATAATTAAACACTTGGAAAAGCTTAGCGAAACCGGTGAAAATGTAGCAAGGCATTATTTTCATGCAGATGGATATACATGCTTTCATAACAGTGATATATGGGGATTTGCAACACCTGTCGGCAAATATGACCGAAAGTATGGATGCGGTTATGGATATTGGTGTATGTCTGTGGGCTGGCTGTGCCGTCATGCTTTTGAACAATATGAATATACTGATGATTTGAAAGTGTTGAAAAGGATATATCCGCTTTTGAAAGGAGCGGTGAACTTCTATATTTCAATTCTATCCGAATATAATGGAAAGCTTATCATAAGCCCGTCTACATCACCTGAGAATTTTTACCTTATCGGCGATAGGTGGAGCGCATTGGGAATATGGACAACTATGACTCAGACGATTCTGACAGAATTGTTTCAAAATTTCAAAAAAGCCTGCGAAATTTTAGAATGTGATAAAAAGTTGCATGATAAAGTCGGCGCAATAATTCCTAAACTGGATGTTTTCAATATCGGAAGCAGGGGACAGCTTCTTGAATGGGACAAAGAAGACATAGAAGCAGAACCGAATCACAGACATGTATCACATCTATACGGACTATATCCGGGAGAATTATTTACCAAAGAAAAAAGAGCTGATTTATATGCTGCATGCAAAAAATCACTTGAAATCAGAGGGGATAACGGTACGGGCTGGAGTCTGGCATGGAAAGCTAACTTATGGGCAAGCTTAAAGAATGGTGACAAAACATTGTTTTTTATTGATAAATTATTGAATTTTACCGATTTTACCGGGTTCAATGTGCATGATAAAGGCGGAGCATATTCAAATCTGTTTTGTGCACATCCGCCGTTTCAAATTGACGGTAATTTTGGAGGTATGGCGGCAATTGCAAGGCTTTTTATGCAGTGCGAGGATAATAGAATAAAGATTCTTCCGGCATTGCCTAAAAAATTGAATAAAGGAAAAATCAAAGGCTTGTTAGCGAAAGGAAATATAATTACAGATATTTCATGGGAAAACGGAAGATTATCGGAGTGTACGATGTACTCGGGTAAGGACATACAAATTGAGGCGGAATATAACGGTGTAATAAAAAAAGTGGATTTGACGGCAAAAACGCAAAAATTAATTATGTTTTGAATATTGCGTAAAAATACGCTTTTGAGGGTGAAATATGTTTAGTTTAATTATTGTTGATGATGAGGCTTTGGTATTAAGAGAACTGAAAGACTTTATTGATTGGGAAAAATACGGTTTTAAAATTGTCGGGTGTTTTTCCAATGCAAATGATGCGCTGGAGTTTATGAGCATTAATTCGGTCGACGCAGTGATAACGGATATTAATCTGCCAATGATGAACGGTATAGAGTTTGCAAAAAAGTGCATGGAAATGTATCCGGGCGTATCAATAGGGTTTATAAGCGCATACAGAAATTTTGAATATGCTTATGCTGCGGTGAATTTGAACGTTGCAGGCTATATATTAAAACCCTTTGTTGAGGATGAAATAACAGATATGCTTAAAGCATTGAAACGGCATATTCAGAATAACAGTTTATACCTGAAATATGTAAATGATACAGGGAAATATAAATTTGAAAAAATGCAGTATTTGGTTGAAGGACAGCAGCTGTTATCCGATATTATGTATGAAGACTTAAAAGATAAGAGAGTTATAGAAAAAAAGCTGCTGCAAATAGGAATTAATATAAATATTGACTGTGCATACTATAGCATTATTATGGTTAATGTTGTAAATTTCAGCGAATATTTAAAAAAAATATGGAAGAAAGATTTTTTGACTTTGTGCAATGCAGTTAACTCTGTTGTATGTCTGAAATATGAAGATTTCTATGTTATACCGCTGTATTTTTCCGATGACAGTTTTTTCTTTGTATCTGCCGCCGATAAAGAGAAACAGAATATTGATTTCAAGATGAATGTTATGACGGCGGTTATAAGAAATAATCTTGCCGAATCCTTGAAAATGGAAACGGAAACAGATATTATAAATACTTTTGACTCATTGCTTGATATTGTACAATTGCAGCATTCTCAGCAGTCGCGGGATTATGCCGTTGAGGAGAATGTTATTGATACGGCATTAAAGTATATTGAAGAAAATTATAATAAAATAGTATCTATAAATGATGTTGCAAAATACGTTCATTTAAGTCCAATTTATTTTGGAAGGTATTTTGCAAATAAAACGGGGAAATCGTTTAGACAGTATTTAAACGAATTAAGAATTGAAAGTGCCAAAACTCTTTTAAAAGACAAAAACTTGAAAATATCAACGATTGCGGAAATGATTGGATATAATAATTTGTCATATTTTTATAAAGTGTTCGGCGAATCGGAGGGGATGACACCTGTCCAATACAGAGAGGAGCAGAGATGAGTTATAAAAACATAAAGCCGATTATCCATAAATATAGGTTTCAAAGTGTGTATTTTCAATACTTTAGAAAAATTTTAATATGGTTCAGTATACCTTGTCTTGTTTTTTGCATGATAATTTGCGTGATTTATACTTCAAGCTATTACAGCTCGAAAAAATATGACTGTATTATATCGTTTCAGAAAAGTCTGAATAATCTGGATAATATTTTTATGGATGTAAATAAAAAATTCGAGGTTTTTCAGGAAAATAATTCGCTGAAAAATTATATACAATTGGACGAGGATAGTTTTTACAGTGCCCGAAATTACAACTTGATAACGGACACAAATAAATTAATAAAAGACACGCTTAATGTTTCTGCATTTATTGACTCAATATACTTATATAGCTTTAAAAATAACTATGTCACGGCTTTGAGTAAATTCAGCGGTGTAGGTTCAAATTTTTTGGAGAACTTTAATGATATGCAATGGTTTGATGAATATGAGAAAGAACCTAACGGAAGAAGTGTTTTTAAAAGCAAAAACAACAAAGGGCAAGAATTTGTTATGCTTATGTATGAAATTGCAGATAATAATAAACCTATAGGAATTGTGGTTTATGGTATAGAAACAAAAAATTTCATGGATTTTATTGTTACGGGACAAATATCCGAAAATGAAACTGTATTTTTAACGGATAACAGAAATGAAGTTGTTTTTTCAAATGCAGAGATTGCCGAAGAATATATACCTAATGTTAGCTTTAATGATGTAACAGAGGATATTATAGTAGAAAAGTATAAGGGGAACAGACTTTTATGCTCATCAAAATTAAAAAATGCGGTATTGAAATTTAACATTCTGAATGAATATAACGATAGCTCTAAATTACTGCTGCGTTTTTCGATTGCGGGGATATTACTTTTTGTGATTTTATTGCCGATTTTCTTTTCGTTTGTTCTGTCAAACAAGGTTTTTAATTCTATTGCTATGATCGTGAAGAATCTGCAAGGGTTTGACAATGTTGATACGGATTCTGTTCACCAAAATGAATTAAAATATATAATTTTTAATATCAAGAAGCTTGCAGAAGATGAAAAAAAGTTAGAACGTGAGCTGGCTTTAAGCATATCACAGCTAAAGCAAACTCAAATTATAGCATTACAATCACAGTTAAATCCGCATTTTCTTTTTAATACATTAAATTCTCTTACATTATTAAACAATAAAATATCATCAAGGGAATTCAGTATATTAGTAAGAAATTTATCTAATCTTTTGTCCTATGCTTTAGACTATTCGGGGAATGTTGTTACAATGGAAAGTGAAATTGAATATGCGAAGTATTATATAAGCATAGAGGAAATAAAATATCAGGCACATATAAATATAGTTTGGGAGATACCGAAAGAGTGCCGCGAGTGCAATGTTATCAGATTTTTGTTGCAGCCTATAATAGAAAATTCATTAATGCATGGTTTTCGTCGTTCTTGGGGAGAAAAAGAGATAATAAGAGTCAATGCGGAGCAAACAGATGACGGACTTGTTATAAGTGTAATTGATAACGGAGTCGGTATGCCTGAGGATAAACTCGAAAAATTAAATAATGATTTAAAAAATGGAGTTTTTCCAAATAAGAAACATATTGGATTGTGTAACTTAAACAAAAGGATTCAATTGCTGTATGGTGACAGGTATGGCTGCTCGGTAAAATCTGTTGAAAATAACGGAGTCACAGTGGTAATATTATTGCCGAATCTATGATGTAATTTGTATTAGCGCAAGATGCAGTTAAAAAATCTATATAAAGAAGAAAAGAGAAAATAAAAATGCATAACAAAATTGAAGTATTTAAAGGAGAATACAAAATGGACGATTTTGCAAACATAGCGGCAAACGGAATAGGCGGAAGGCAGGAGCTTTTGCGTGAAAATAAGCCGCCGATTATAACAAAAAAAATATC
>CAKSGG010000034.1 GCA_934454215.1 uncultured Clostridia bacterium | reverse complement strand
ATCTATATCAGCCTGATAAAATTCACGGAAACGTCCTTTTTGAGCGCGTTCGCCTCTGTAAACTTTACCTATCTGATAGCGCTTAAACGGGAAATTCAGCTCGTTATAATTCAATGCAACATATTTTGCGAGAGGAACGGTAAGGTCAAAACGCATCGTCAAATCGGTATCGCCCTTTTTGAAACGGTATATTTGTTTTTCGGTTTCGCCTCCGGCTTTGGCAAGCAGTACGGAGGAGCTTTCAAGAACGGGAGTATCGAGCGGATAAAAGCCGTATTTGACATAGCTGCTGCGCAGAATTTCGATAAATCTTTCAAATTCTATTTGCTCGTTGGGCAAAAGCTCCATAAAGCCTGTGAGTGTTCTTGGTTTTACTTTTTCCATTTTTGTAAAGTCCTTTCGGTTAATTTATTTTATATAGCGTATTACTTCCGGCATGACACACAGCGTCAAGACCGGAAAAGGTATTTTCATTTATATCCATATTGTTTCTTTCGTAATTTCCGACATACACATAATCAATTCCGTTTTGTGAGCAGAATGACTTTAATTCGTCTATATCGGCGGAATAAATTTTTGTAACTTCTTCATTGCGCTGTTCATACTCATTTATAAAACCGTGAAAATGAACATACAGTGACGAACCGACATAAACCGTTCGTCCCGCAAGCGTTACGACGGGGTTTATATGCGTTGTCGAAGTAAGAACAACAGCGTCCTTCGGAATATTCTGTTTTATTTGCTCGGCGATGTCAATATCATCTTTTGTAAAGGTCTGATACTGTCCTCCGGATACATATTCCCGCCCGATTGTCAGTGCGCCCGAAAGCGTACATAAAACAATAGCAATAACTGCAAAATACTGTTTTAATTTTATGTCTGTAAGCTTGCCGTATAAATCGTACATAAAGCCGCTTGTTATGATAATGACTATCATATAGCTGATGTAAAACAGCTTGTTATTATCGTACTCGTTTGGCTGAAATTGTATAATTTCCGCAGCGGCAAATATAAACAGTGCCGATAAAAGCAGCTTTTTATTATCGGAATTGCTGTTGAAATACGCAGGAATCGCAAGTATGAACGGCAGTCCCCAGTTTTTAATATAAAACCACAGATAAGGGTCGCTGTGATTTACCCAGTTGAAATGGAAATTCAAAAACGAATCGTTTCCCGAGGTCTGGGAAAAGGTCCACAGCATAAGCTGAGGAAGCGCCATAATCAGTACGATTGCTCCGTATATTACCCAATTTGCAATATAGCTTTTTTTATTCGGCGCATTTTTCAAATATGCAAAAAACATAACTGCGCTTATCATGCCGAGTGCAAGAAATGAATGTGTATGAATCATCGGCATACAGCCTGCTGTTATTGCGAGAATTACAAAAGCCCGTCTTGAATTGGATTTCAATGCGTCAATCAGCAAATATATGCACGGAATTACTATACACCAGCCGAACATGGTTGTTCTCTGCGGTATTATCATATCGCAGATTGTGTTTGACCAGCGTATGTTCATTTCGTTGAAATTCGTCGGCGTATGGTAGTAATCGGTAAATATGCGTGTAAATTGCGTCGGGTCAGCCTTTGCACCCTCAATAAAATATGCAAATCCGAAACCGCCGTTTATAAAGAAAAATACCATAGCCAAAACCGCCGCCGATTTCTTGTTTGTGATTTTATATGCAAGCAGGTAAAATCCTGTTACAAGCAAACCCGAAATAGCATAGCTCGGTACAAGAACCGCCCATCTGAGCGGAGTGCCGAACAGAAACAGACTTGCTGACAGCATATCAGCAAAAAACGGATAGTTCAGCCTGTAACCCGATAAAAAAGCATAATCGGGAGGAAATTTCACCTGCTGTGCAATGCTTGTTATAAATCCCAAGTGCATCTGCAAATCGCCGTAGGTGCACTGACCGCTTGCAACTCCTCCGCCGTCATACGGAGTCAGAATATGATTTGTCATGAGAATCCATATTATGAGCGAAATGGGAAGTATTAAAAACAACAGTATTTTTCGGCTTATTAAACATTCGCCGGCGGTGCCGTGCTTTTCTTTCTTCCCTAATCTTATAAAGAGATAGGGGAGAGCAGCGGCGGCAATAAGCACGATATGAGCTGATTTTGAGAATCCCAATACAAACGCAAACGGGACAATTCCGCACATAAGCAAAAGGTTTCCGAATATTCCGCCCATATAATATTTAAAGCTGTTATCACGCTCTGCGAAAATTATATTTGAGTACAGACACCCAAGCGCAATAAAATACACATAAATTAAAATTCCAAGCATTTTTAATTACTCCAGTGCGTTTTTGATTGCATTTTCCATTTTGTCTTTATCGCTTATTTTAAATTCAAATGCGCTTATATCATTTGATGTGTTCAGCATAATCAATGTCGGCGTCTGACCCTCGACAGGAAAATTTTTCTTTGCGTCAGGGTTTTCGTCTATGTCGACAATATCAAAGTTTATTTTCTTTTCGTATGATTTTTTTAATTCGTCAACCGCTTTCATCGCTTTGTCATAATCCGAATCCTTCTTTGAAACGAAGAACATAAATGTCGGAGTAACCTTTTCAGGTTCTTCGGCGGATGTATTATCCGACTGTGCAGTGTTTGATTTATCATTGCCTTGTGCCGATTCGGCTTTTTTCTCATCCTTGGCGTTTTCTTTTTTGTCGGAATTGCTTTCCTTGTTTTCCGATTTAGGTTCGGCGGTGGTTTCGGTATTTGAGCCGTTTCCCACAAGAGCTGAATCGTGTTCCTTCTTACCGCAGGAGGAAAGTGATACTGTCATTGCCAAAATTGATATAAATATTACGAGCTTTTTCATATTAATTCATTCCTTTCAAATTGTTTTTTAATGTTTCCAATGCACGTACTGCGATTTTTTCATAGCGCTCCGCTTTTTTTCTGATTCTTTCATTCAGCCCGTCGATTATGCCGAAATTGGCATTCATCGGCTGAAATTTTTCGTTTGACGAATTTGATATATAAAGCGGCAAAGCGCCTATACACGTTTTTGAATCGGGTTCAAGCGGCGGTTTGTTTTGGAGTATTCTTGCCATGTTATATCCTGCAAGAATACCGCTTGACGCACTTTCCACATATCCCTCAACACCCGTTATCTGCCCTGCAAAAAAGATTTTAGGGTATTGCTTCATCTGATAAAAACGGTTCAGCAGTTTGGGCGAATTAATGTATGTATTGCGGTGCATAACGCCATAACGCACAAACTCGGCGTTTTCAAGCCCGGGTATCATTGAAAATACACGCTTTTGCTCGCCCCATTTAAGATTTGTCTGAAATCCGACAAGATTGTATAAAGTCCCCTCTTTATTGTCCTGCCGAAGCTGAACAACGGCATAAGAATCATCTTTTCCTGTTTTGGGATTTACAAGCCCGACAGGCTTTAAAGGTCCGAATGTAAGCGTTTCCTCACCTCGTTTAGCCATGACCTCAACAGGCATACAGCCCTCGAAAACTTTTTGGTTTTCAAATTCCTTGAGCGGAGCTGTCTGCGCCGTTATAAGAGCGTTGTAAAAAGAGGTATACTCCTCCTTTGTCATGGGGCAGTTTATATAGTCGGCGGTGCCTTTATCATATCTTGCCGCTTTAAATGTTTTTTCCTTGTCGATGCTTTCTTCCGTTACTATCGGCGCTGCGGCGTCGTAAAAATATAATTCACTGCTGCCTGTCAGCTCTGCAATCGCTTTTGAAAGTGCGTCCGAGGTAAGAGGCCCTGTTGCAATTATCGTGTATTCGTCGGGGTTTATAGCCGCTGTTTCTTCATTTATCACATGAATAAGAGGGTGTGATTTTATTTTGTCTGTTATATATTCGGAAAACACACTGCGGTCAACGGCAAGCGCACCCCCTGCCGGTACTCTTGATATATCGGCGGACTGCATCATGAGTGAATCAAACATTCGCATTTCTTCTTTAAGCAGACCGCAGGCGTTTTCTATTCTGTCGGCTTTTAATGAGTTTGAGCATACAAGCTCCGCAAAGCCGTTCATGCTGTGCGCAGGTGAAAATTTTATCGGTTTCATCTCGTAAAGCTCAACTTCAATTCCTGCTTTTGCAAGCTGCCATGTGGCCTCGCAGCCTGCCAGCCCTGCTCCGATTACTTTAACCATTGACTATTTTATCCTCCGTTCATAGCTGCATTTGTCATTATAGCAGAAAATTTTCTTTTGCCGTCCGTCTTTTCTTAACAGCAGACTTCCGCATACGGGGCATTTTTCGTCTTTAACAGGTGCGTCCCAAGCCATAAAGTCACATTTGGGAGCGTGTTCGCAGCCGTAATATATTTTGCCCTTCTTTGAGCGTTTGACAAGTATTTCACCGCCGCATTTGGGGCACTCAACTCCCGTACCCTCGCGGATTGCCTTTGTATTTTTACATTCGGGATATCCGGGGCAGGCAAGAAACTTTCCGAATTTTGAAAGCTTATAAACCATTTTGCGGCCGCATTTCTCACATACCACATCGGATTCTTCGTCTTTTATCTGTATTTTTGCAATACGCTGCTGCGCCTGTTCAAGATTTTCGGCAAACGGGGGATAGAAGTCGTCCATAACCCGAACCCATTTGGTTTTGCCCTCTTCAACGCTGTCAAGCTCGCTTTCCATTTCAGCAGTAAAGTCAACGTCGACTATATCTTTAAAATTATTTTTCATTATATCCGTCGTAACCTTGCCGAGCTCGGTCGGAATAAGCTGTTTTTTGTTTCTTACAACATATCCTCTTGATACAATTGTCGAAATTGTAGGCGAATATGTTGACGGTCTGCCTATGCCGTTTTCTTCAAGCTCCTTAATCAGAGTAGCGTCGCTGTAGCGTGCCGGAGGCTGAGTAAAGTGCTGATTGGGTTCAACGCTTTTGGCTGTTACAAGCTGTTTTTCTTCAAGCTTTGGCAGCATTTTGTCTTTTTCTTCCTTAACGTCGGTACCCTCAATGTAAACTGCCATATATCCTTTGAAAATAATTCTTCTGCCGGCAGCCTTAAATGTATGGCTTTTTGCGCTTATTACTGCATTTGCAGTTTCATATACGGCGGGTGACATCTGTGATGCGGCAAAGCGTTCCCATATCAGCTTGTATAATTTATATTGGTCGTTTGTAAGCTTGCCCCGTATTTCTTCGGGACGTATATTTATTGAAGTGGGACGTATAGCCTCATGAGCGTCCTGTGCGTTTTTGCGTGCCTTGTACTGTCTGGGAGATACGTATTCTCTGCCGTAATTTTCGGTCAGAAATGCTATTGCCTCTGCCTGTGCGTCATCCGAAATTCTTAATGAGTCGGTTCTCATGTACGTTATAAGACCGATAGTTCCCGTCTTTCCGCCGAGGTTAATACCTTCGTAAAGCATTTGAGCTATCTGCATTGTCTTTGCAGTCTGAAAATTCAGCTTTCTTGACGCATCCTGCTGTAATGTACTTGTCGTAAACGGAGGCTGGGGCTTGCGCCTTAACTCGCCTGTTTTAACGCTGTCAACCGTAAATTTTGTATTTCGGACATCATCAACGATTTTTTTCGCCTCATCTCCCGTTGAAAGCTTGACTTCTTCTCCATTCTCACCGAAATACTTTGCCTCAAAATCTTTGTTTGATTTCGGCTCTGTAAGTGTTGCCGTTATTGTCCAGTATTCTTCAGGAACAAAGTTTTCGATTTTTTCTTCTCTGTCGCATATAAGACGTGTTGCAACCGATTGTACACGTCCTGCGCTTAATCCTTTTTTCACCTTTTCCCAAAGTATCGGGCTGATTTTGTACCCGACTATTCTGTCAAGAACACGCCGTGCCTGCTGTGCGTCAACAAGGTCCATGTCTATACTGCGAGGCTCTTTTATTGCCGCTTTAACCGCTTTTTTTGTGATTTCGTTGAATGTAACGCGGCATTTTGAGTTTGGGTCTATATTAAGAGCTTTTGCCAAATGCCAGCTTATTGCTTCGCCCTCACGGTCAGGGTCGGTTGCGAGATATACTTTTTCGGCTTTTGAAGCTTCCTTTTTTAACTGTGTGAGGAGTGAGCCTTTACCTCTTATTGTTATATATTTCGGGGTAAAATTATGGTCAACGTCCACACCGAGCTGACTTTTCGGAAGGTCTATAACGTGTCCCATGGACGCCATAACAGTATAATCGCTTCCGAGGTATTTTTTTATCGTCCCTGCTTTTGCAGGAGACTCCACTATTAAAAGTTTTTTCTTTTTTTCAGATGTTTTGTTTTTTACTGCCATTGTTATATTCCTTTCTCACCTATTTATTCAATTCATATCTTCCGTCAGGCTGCTTTTTTATAAGAGCTTTTGTTTCCATAACCAACAGAACACAATTCATTTCGCTTGCATCCCTGTCAAGCGTCTGTACTATCTCATCGGGGTATAATTCACGTTCCGCAAGCAATTGAATTACCGAAAGCTCTGTATCTCCGTCAGCCCGTTCCATAAGAGCGGTAATTGCGTTATCCGCAATTCTGCTTGGCGTTTTGAGTTTTTGAGTATGCGTTTGTTTCTTTATCGGAGCTTTTGAAATATCGCCGTAGTCGGGGATATTGTCATTTCTTACGGACGGTCTGATACTGCGGAGGTAATTTCCGTAGTATGTAATTATATCATTAGCGTCGGTTACAAGCCGTGCGCCTTGCTTTATGAGGTAATTTGTACCGTCGAGCGGTTTGCCCGAAGTATCTGTATCGCCTATGTTTCTCGGCACTGCAAAAACGTCACGGCTGTATTGCCTTGCATACCGTGCGGTTATCAGTGAACCGCTTCTGACAGAGCCTTCAATAACGAGCACGCCTCTTGACAAGCCTGCGATTATACGGTTTCTCTGAGGAAATGTATATTTTGTCGCCGCCGTTCCGGGAGGGTATTCGGAAATTACAAGCCCGTCGGTGTTGAACACCTCGTCAAACAGCCATTTGTTTTTTGAGGGGTATATAATATCTATTCCGCAGCCGAGAACTCCGATTGTCCTTGCGCCTGCCTGAAGAGCGGCGTGCATGGATATGCAGTCTATGCCCATTGCCATTCCGCTTATTACCGCAATGCCTTGTCTGCCCAAACCGTATGATATGTCCGAAGCGCATACTTCGCCGTATTTTGTATTGTTTCTTGTTCCTACAACTCCTATTCCGAATATGCTGTTGAGATTTGCGGGAGTACCTTTCATGTAAAGCACATGCGGAGAATCGGGCAGTCCTTTTAATATTTGAGGAAAATAAGGACTGTCATATGTCAGAATATATGCGCCGCAGGAGCACACCTCATGATAAACTGTTTTTGCGCTGTCCAGACTTTTGTTAAGCAGATTATCTTTATCAGCTATACTCATGCGCAGTGCGGAATAGTCCGAACATTCATAAATTCTGTCTATGCCTCCGTATACGGATAAAAGATATGATATTTTCTGCGGAGTTATGCCGTGCATTGTTGACAGCCAAAGCCACTTTAGAGTATTCACCATAAAATTCCCCCGTTTTTATGTTAAAAATAAAGTACTCTTTTCACAATACTACAAAATCGGGAAAATGTCAAGCCCTATTTCGCATAATTTCATAAATTAATATTCCGGCGGCAACAGAAACGTTTAACGATTCCGCTCCTCCTCTTATAGGAATTTTCACCGGAGTGCATAATTTCAGAACATTATCCGATACGCCGTTTGCCTCGTTGCCGACTGCTATTATACACGGCTTGGAGTAATCCGCCTGTCTGTAATCAATTGTATTTTCGGTCAGCGCTCCCGCAATAAGAGAAAATCCCATTTCTTTATACTGTGTAATATCAATGTTTCGTATTATATCTATTGCGAAGAATGAGCCCATGCTTGAACGGACTGTTTTGGGGTTGTATAAATCAACACAGCCCTGCGAAAGCAGAACGCCACCCAAGCCTGCCGCATCGGCGGTTCTGATTATTGTGCCGAGATTGCCGGGGTCTTTTACATTATCGCAGTAAACGTAGTCTTTTGCTAAATCGGGCTTAAAATCCGATGTGTTTTTCATTTTTATTACCGCCATAATTCCCTGCGGCGTTTCGGTATCGCAAAGCTTGTCAAATAAATAATCGTCGGTTTTTAATATGTGAACGCCCTGCGGATATTCAAAATCCGTATTTTTGTAAAATGAATTGCTTACTGCTATTCTGTCTACCTCCGCACCTGCTTTTATTGCGTCCCTGACGGATTTTATACCCTCAACGGTAAATTCTCCCCGCTTAAAGCGTTCCTTTTTTTGAGACAGCGATTTTATTGTTTTGTATCGGGGATTTGAGGCTGATGTAATTTCTATCATAGCTATTGCCTTTCTGTAAAATAATTTCTTTCTTAATTATATATGTATTTTGAAAAATAATCAAGACTTTTCACGGAATTTTTCAAAAATCATATTATACATAAGCCTTTGTTATAAAATTTTTGTATTAATTGCATTAATAAAAGATTTTATGCAAAATAAAATTAAGGAGCTGAATAAAAATGTCAGATGTTCTTTTTGCACTGTCGCTCACGCTGCTTGCGGGAATGGCAACGGGAGTGGGGAGCATATTGTCCATGTTCACAAAAAAGACAAACACAAGGTTTCTTGCGTCATCTCTGGGATTTAGCGCAGGAGTTATGATTTACGTGTCAATGGTTGAAATTTTTCAGAAATCTAGAATGTATTTGAGTGCATATACGAATGATTTAATAGGGTACAGGTGGGCGGTTGCGGCGTTTTTTACGGGAATTGTGTTTATAGGGCTGATAGATTTTTTCGTTCCGTCTACCGAGGGGGATATAGGAAATCTGCATGACAGAGGAAAAAACGAAAAAATTCTGCAAAGAATGGGGTTTATGACGGCTTTGGCGATAGGAATACATAATTTCCCCGAGGGTATGGCAACATTCACGTCGGCACTGAAAGAACCTCAGCTCGGCGTTGCGATTGCGGTGGCTATATCCATACATAATATTCCCGAGGGAATAGCAACGGCTGTACCGATTTATTTTGCAACGGGTGACAGAAAAAAAGCGTTTAAAATATCGTTTTTGTCGGGACTGGCAGAGCCTATAGGTGCTGTTATAGGGTATTTGCTGTTAAGACCGTTTTTTAACGATATGGTATTCGGACTGCTGTTCGGATTTATAGCCGGAATTATGGTATTTATATCGGTTGAGGAACTGCTCCCTATGGCAAGAGAATATGAAAAAAGCAAGGTAACAATAATAGGCTTTATATTCGGAATGGCGGTTATCGCCGTGAGCTTACTCATGCTAAGCTAAAAAAGAGGGGGCAACCCCCTCTTTTTTATAATGTTTTTTCTTTCTTTTCGAGATTTTCAAAAGCAACTGCAAGCATAAGCTTGATTCTGTTAAGCTGGTTTACCTCGCTTGCTCCGGGGTCATAGTCGACCGCAACGATATTAGCATCAGGGTACTGATGTCTTAATTCCTTTATCATGCCTTTTCCCGTAACGTGATTTGGCAGGCAGGCAAACGGCTGAACGCATACTATATTCGGCACTCCGCTTTCTATAAGCTCAATCATTTCGCCTGTCAAAAACCAACCCTCGCCCGTACTGTGACCGAGCTGCAATACATTTTGAGCGCCTACCGCAATATCACGTATATGCTTAGGCACTCTTGACGCAAACTTAGGCTTTTCAGACATGACCTTAGCCATATGCTTTCTGTAGCTTTCTATAACCCATATGCCGAGATTGCATATCATTGCCGATGATGATTTTGTGCCGAGATTGTCACGCTTGAAGTTTGCATTATACAAGCAATACAGCATGAAATCGGCAAGCCCCGGCATGACGGCTTCGCCGCCCTCACGCTCGATAACGTCGATAATATTATTATTTGCATCGGGATGGAATTTTACGAGAATTTCTCCCACAACTCCGACCTTTGGCTTTTTAATCGTTTCGTCAATCGGGATTTTATCAAAATCATCTATGATTTCATCAATAACCTTTTTTAATTTGGTATTCTGCCTGTTTCCGTTTACGATGTCATTATAAAGACGTGTCTGCCATTTTTCGTAGACTTTATCTGTTTCGCCTTGATTTACCTCATACGGGCGTATGCGCAGTGTAACGGCAAGAAGTAAATCTCCCCATGTACAAGCCTTGACAAGATTGCTTATAAGCTTCGGAGTAATCTTAAATCCCGGATTTCCCTCAAGCCCCGAAAGGTTCAGCGACAGTACAGGCACCTGTGGATACCCCGCCTCTTTTAAGGCCTTGCGCAGAAATGCGATGTAGTTTGTGGCACGGCAGCCGCCGCCTGTCTGCGTAATCATAACGGTTGTATTATCTGGGTCGCATTTTCCGCTTATAAATGCGTTCACAAGCTGACCGACAACAATTATCGACGGATAGCAGGCGTCATTGTTGACGCTCTTTAAGCCTGCCTCCACGTCCTCGGGAGTGACGTTTTCAAGCAGTACCGCATTGTATCCGTTTGCCCTCATTACCGCCTCAAACAGTCTGAAATGAGTCGGGCTCATTTGAGGGAATATCATTGTATGTTTTTTTCTGTCTTCTTCCGTGAACTGAACACGGTTTATTGTATAATCCTCTATTTTGTGAGGAATAAAGTTATTTTCCGTTCTTTCTTTTATTGCGGCTTTCAATGAGCGTACACGGATTCGTGCCGTGCCGAGGTTTGAAACTTCGTCAATTTTAAGCGTTGTATATATTTTTTCGCTTGATTGCAGTATTTCCTGAACTTGGTCGGTTGTAACCGCATCAAGCCCGCAGCCAAATGAATTAAGCTGTATAAGTTCAAGCCTGTTATTCTTTATAACCTCGGCGGCTGATTCATAAAGACGTGTATGATACGCCCATTGGTCAACAACACGTATATCTCTTTGAAGATGCCCCAAATGAGCAATACTGTCTTCTGTCAGAACCGCAAATCCGAGAGAATTTATCATATCGGGAATACCGTGGTTTATTTCGGGGTCAATATGGTACGGACGGCCTGCAAGTACTATCCCTCGTTTGTCGTTATCATCAAGCCATTGCAGAATTTCCTCGCCCTTTTTGCGTACATCATGTTTAAACACTTGCAGCTCCGCAAAGCCCTTGTCACAAGCTTTGTTAATCTGCTCTTTTGTAAAGCCCATTGAACAAAATGTCTTGCACATCTGGCGTTTAAACGACGGTTTGTCCGCAAGGTTTACAAACGGGTACAAAAACTTTATATCCGGCTGACGAACCACGTCCATATTATTATATATTACTTCGGGGTATGAAGTAACCATAGGACAGTTAAAGTGATTTCCGGCATCACTGTATTCTATCTGCTCATATGGAATACACGGGTAAAAAATTGTCTTTATGCCTTTGTCTATCAAATCCTGAATGTGACCGTGTACAAGTTTTGCGGGATAACACGCACTCTCCGACGGTATGGATTCAATTCCTTTTTCGTAAATTGCATGAGAGCTTCTCGCCGAAAGCCTTACCTTAAATCCTAATTCAGTAAAAATGGTAAACCAAAGCGGATAATTTTCGTACATATTAAGCACACGGGGCAAACCTATTTCCCCCATAGGCGCACTTTCAAGAGGCTTGTAAGCAAATACACGCTTATACTTGTAATCGTATAAATTAGGCAGTTGGTTTTTCGGGCGTTCCATTCCCGCTCCTCTTTCGCAGCGGTTGCCCGAAACAAATCTTCCGCCGTCGCCAAAGTCGGTTATTGTAAGCTGACAGTGGTTTGAGCATTTCTGACAGCGTGTGAGCGATGTATTAAAGGTAAATTCGTCAAGCTCATCATATGTCAGAATATCACAGTCGCCGCCGTCCCAGCGTTCGTGCGCTATAAGAGCCGAACCGAAAGCGCCCATAATTCCAGCTATGTCGGGGCGTATAACATTTTTGCCTGTAAGCAGTTCAAAACAGCGCAGAATTGCATTGTTATTGAATGTACCGCCCTGAACGACAATATTGTTTCCCATTAAATCGGGGTCGCGAAGCTTTATAACCTTATACAATGCGTTTCTTACAACCGAATATGACAGACCGGCGCTGATGTCACCGACTGTAGCGCCCTCTTTTTGAGCCTGCTTTACTCTTGAATTCATAAATACGGTACAGCGTGTTCCCAAATCAACGGGATTGTCGGCGGTAAGAGCCTCTTTTGAAAAACTTATCGAATCCATTCCGAGACCTTCCGCAAATGTCTGAATAAACGAACCGCAGCCCGAAGAACAAGCTTCGTTAAGCATTATGCTGTCTATAACGCCGTTTTTGATTTTCATACACTTCATATCCTGACCGCCGATGTCGATGATAAAATCAACCCCGGGGGAGAAGTGGTTTGCGGCTTTATAGTGAGCGATTGTTTCGATTTCGCCCTCTTTGATTCTGAATGCTGTTTTTAGCAGCAGCTCGCCGTAGCCTGTTGTGCAGGCGTTTGCAATAAAGGCGTCCTTCGGAAGCTGTGAATACAAATCACGCAGTATATTGATTCCGCAGGTAATCGGAGAGCCTTCGTTTTTGCCGTAGTATGTATACAGAATATTTGAATTTTCATCAATCAATGCGGCTTTTATTGTTGTTGAGCCGACATCAAGCCCGAGGAAAACAGGCCCTTTCGCTTTTGAAATATCGCCCCGTTTTGCGACGTGTTTTGCATGACGGTCAAAAAATTCTTTTCGCTCGTCATCGTCAAGAAATAGTTTGCGTATTCTTGTTATTTCCGTTTCGGCACTGTTAAGCTTTTCAAGATTTTTCATAAGCGTCGGCAAATCGGTAACTGTATTTTTGTCATACATAAGCGAAGCGCCTATCGCAACGAACAACTGTGCATTTTCAGGTGTTGTAAAGGATTTTGCATTATCTTTCAGAGTGTCTTGAAACTGTTGGCGAAGCTGGGGCAGAAAATGCAGCGGCCCGCCCAAAAATACAATATTTCCCTTTATCGGCCGTCCCTGTGCAAGTCCGCTTATTGTCTGTGTTACAACCGCTTGCAGGATTGACGCCGCAACGTCCTCGCGTGCCGCACCTTCGTTAAGCAGCGGCTGAACGTCAGATTTTGCAAACACTCCGCAGCGTGCGGCTATCGGGTATATAATTTTATGCTTTTGAGCCAAATCGTTCAAGCCAGAAGCGTCGGTTTTTAAAAGTATTGACATCTGATCGATAAAAGAGCCTGTTCCGCCGGCACAAGTACCGTTCATTCTTTGTTCCAGTCCGCCTGAAAGATAAAGTATTTTAGCGTCCTCTCCGCCAAGCTCGATAACGACATCGGTATCGGGTAAAAATTCGGTAATTGCCGCTTTATTCGCTATTACCTCCTGAACAAACGGAAGACCCAAAGCGTTTGAAATAAGCAATCCGCCCGAGCCTGTTATAACAACGGTGAATTTTTTACCGCCTATTGTTTCATATACTTCTTTAAACAGTCCTTCGACCGTACTTTTTATGTCTGAAAAATGACGTCTGTATTCGGAAAAAAGAGTATTCTTTTCATCATCGAGAACAACAACCTTGACGGTTGTCGAACCGACGTCTATTCCCATATGTAATATGCTCTCTGCCATATTTCAGCCTCCTTGGAATATTTTATATATCTTTTTAATAGGTAGAAACTATTCAATCTATTATATTATAAATACTTTTTGCGAATAAGTCAAGTAGCAAATTATTCAGTTTAAGGCAGATATTTTTATGAAATGTTGTTAGTTATTACATTTATAATGCCGTAAATTGAACGGTAAATACAGTTCCGACGCTTTCGGAGCTTTCGGCTGAAATTTTCCCGTTCATCATTTCAACGAGATTTTTTACTATCGCAAGCCCGAGCCCGTGACCGTTATCGGAGGTTCTTGATTTATCAGAACGGTAAAATCGTTCAAATATATGAGGTATGTCCTGTTTATCAATAACCGTGTTTTGATTTAATACCGAAAAATACACTTTTTTGCCCTTGCTGTACAATGATATAATGATTTTGCCGTTGTCCGCTTCGTATTTTATTGCATTTTCAATCAGCGAAAAAACAATGCGTCCGACATATTCCTTATTTGCATTTATATAAATATCTTTATGAATGTTTGTTCGGTATTCTATATTTTTTTCATATGCGGCGGACTCCATTACAAGCGAATTTTGCTCTGCAATATCGGAAATATTTACACGTTCAAGGCTTACCTGACGCTCCGATTCCGTTCGTGACAGGACGAGCATTTGTTCAATCAGTGATTTCATGTTTTGTGCTGCCTGCTTTGTTCCGTCAATCCATTTATATACGTCGCTTACAAGCGCATTTTTGCTTGACGCCAGTATAGCGGTATTTGCAAGAATTGCGGTGACGGGAGTTTTCAGGTCATGTGATATATCCGTAATAAACTGTTTTTCCCGTGCGATTGACTCTTCAAGCGGCTTTATGGCAATTTCGGCAAGGCGGCGGCTTATGAAAAGAAACGCAAGCATTGCCGATATAAATATCAGAATAAGAGCGGATAACAGTTTTAACATGGCGATTCTTATAAAGCTTTTACGGACAATCACTATTTTTATATCGTTATCGGACTGCTGCTTATAATAATATAAATCCCTGTTTTTTATTGTACCGAACGTTTCGGAGGAGGCTTGAACTTCAACGGCGATTTCTTCAAGGCTGTCCGAATATTCGGATTGAGCTCTTGAAATTACAGAAACGCTTTTTTGATTGGCGTCATAGAAAAACACAAAAATCGACTTTCCGTATTTTTTGTTTTCGTCGGGAGGAGCAGGCGGCTTTCTGAACGTATCTTCAAATGCTCTCGGGTGATTCTTTAAAACATCTCGGATTGCGTCGTACGGTTCAAGCTTTTGCGACATTGTTGTTTTTAGCTCCTCAACACTTGCATGATATGAGTATGTAAATATAACAATATTCATAACAATAAGAACAAAGCCCACAAGCAGGAGGTTTGACATAATGAATTTCTTTTTGTATTCTTTCAGCATTGGTGCTCCTCCGGACGGTAACCGATACCATGAATGTTTTTTATTGAAACGCATGAGTTGAGATATTTTATCTTTTTCCGTATAAATGAAATATATGCCTCTACGTTATTTTCGGTTGTGTCTGATTCAAGACCCCATACATTTACAATGATACTTTCTTTTGTAACGGTCATATTTGAATTTTTAAAAAGCATTTTAAGTACTTCAAATTCCTTTTTTGTAAGCTGAATGGAATTATCACCGCAGAATAAAACGGCGGAATTTAAGTTGATTTTTAAATCTCCGTATTCAAGAGTATCAATTATTATATTTCCTGTTCTGCGTGTCAGTGCGTTGACTCTTGCGAGCAGTTCTTCGGAATCAAACGGCTTTGTCATATAATCATCGGCACCCGAATTCAGACCGCACACCTTGTCGTGAATCGTATTTTTTGCCGTAAGCATAAGAATCGGTGTGTTTACGCCTGCTTGGCGTGCTTTTTTCAAAACCTCTATTCCGTCAAAAACGGGCAGCATAATATCAAGTATAATCAAATCGTAATTTTCTTCTTTTATATAATACACAGCGTCATCGCCGTCGTATACAGCGTCTGTATAAAATCCGCTGTCCTGCAATATTTTGCATACTGCATCGGATATAAGCCTGTCGTCCTCTACAACTAAAATTTTCATGATAATCCTCCGTTCCGCTGTCTGTGACAGCATAATTATTATATCATATATTTTTGCGTTTTCTATAATTTATCATAAAATTCTTAAATAAAGCTGAAAAATTTCAGAACTTTTTAAGAATTGTGTGTATAATTGTAATTACAAAATAAATATTCGGAAAGGAATGATTTATATGAAAAAACAGATTATGTCGATTATGTCGGCTGCGGCGTTTGCCGTACAGCTTGCAGTGCCGTATGCGGTGTTTGCAAAAAGTGAAAATGTTACAAAATTCATTTTTTCTGACAGCGGAATCAGCGCAGATGACGGAGACTATACGGGATATAAAATTTCGGGTACCGATTTGACAATAAATTCAAGCGGTACATACGAGGTATCGGGAAACTGTGCCGATGGAAGCATTACGGTTAAGAAAGGGACAACGGGCGTAAGCCTGATACTTAACAGAATAACGCTTTCGTCAAAGGATACTGCGCCGATTTGCTTTAATAAGAGCAGTGAAGCAACGCTTACCGCAAAGGAGGGCAGTGTTAATACGCTGAGTGACAGCAGTGAAAATAACGATGATAATTACCCCGATAATACAAATGCCGAAAATGCGGTTATCAAGTGCAAGGACGGCTCTGATGTTGTTATAGACGGAAGCGGAACGATAAATATTACGGCAAACGGCAAGAACGGAATCAAATCGGGTGCGTCAACAGATGAGGACGGAGATGCGTCACTGACCGTAAAAGATGCGGTACTCAATATAGAAGCGCCTGTGAATGACGCAATAAATGCGGAGGCAGAATTAAATATAAAGAGCGGAAACCTGAACATATCGGCGGCGGATGACGCTGTTCACAGTGATTATACATTAAATATAGGTGAGCAGGGCGGGACAAATCAGCCGGAAATTAATATCAGCTCGTGTGAGGAAGGGCTTGAGGGCGCAAACGTTTACGTGTATTCGGGAGATATTAAGATAAATTCAAACGATGACGGTATAAATGCCGCAAACTCGGACTTAAAGGGTTATCAATATACACTGGATATTTCGGGAGGAAGTGTTTATGTTAATGCCGAAAAAGGAGACGGTATTGATTCAAATGGTACGCTGACGATTTCAGGCGGAAACGTTCGTGTTTTCTCTACAAGCTTTGGGGCAAATTCACCTCTTGACAGTGACGGAACGTTTACAATAACGGGCGGAACGGTGCTTGCTGTAGGTAATTCGGGTATGGCTCAGAACCCTGCCGACGGTTCGCAGAACTATATAACGTTCGGCGCAGGGAGCAGAGGATTTATGCAGGGAGGCGGACGGGATTTCCGCAGAATGAAGAATGAAAATTCAGCTGATAACGGCAGACCTCAGCCGCCGCAGGGAGATGAAAACGGAAATAACGGACAGCCGCCTCAAAATCCCGATAACAGCGGCAGTACGGGAACGTCTGTAAGCATATCGGCAAATGATAAGCTTGCAATATCGGACAGCAGCGGCACTGTATGCAGTGCAGCGGCGGTAAGAAGTGCGAATTATGTATTTTATTCGGATTCTTCATTGTCGGAAGATGAAACATATACTTTAAAAATAAATGATACGGACACTGCAACAACAACCGTATCCGACAGCATGAATACTCAAAGCGGTATGCAGCCGCCGCAGGGAGATTTCGGCAGACCGAACGAAAACAATCGTCCGCAGGATTCCTTTCGTGACGATAATAAAAAAGATAATTCTTCTGATAAAAAACATGGTTTTAAAGATGTAAGCGAGGATTCGTGGTATAATAACGCTATTTGGTATATTTTTGAAAAAAATCTGATGAACGGAATTACCGATGAAGAATTTTCGCCCGATTCAACCATAACAAGAGGAATGTTTGTGACTGTTCTTTACAGAATGGAAAACGAGACGGAAACAACAGGCGAAAATAAATTTACCGATGTTTCCGATGACGCTTATTACAGAGATGCTGTGATATGGGCTGCCGAAAACGGATTAGTCAACGGTATAACGGAAAATGAATTTGAGCCGGATAAGAGCATCAGCCGTGAAGAAATGGCGGCGATTGCATACAGATATGCAAAATACAAGGGTGCTGATTTACAGACGGATAAAAATGAAAAATATGACGATGATGAAAAAATTTCGGATTTTGCAAAGGAATCGGTAAGCTGTGCGTCGAGCAAAGGAATTATGAACGGCAGTGACGGAAAATTCACTCCGAAGAATGGCTCGACAAGAGCGCAGGCAGCCACAGTATTTATGAGATTGATTGAAAATCTGAAATAGAACAAAAATGTATTTCCTGATTATTATTATGCCCCTCAATTATTTTTTTGAGGGGCATGATTTCTTTTTCTTTTTTGAGAGTGTCTTGCAGTTCGGGTACAATTGCCCGATAGACACATCGAAACATTCCGATAAATCCTCGGCGCTTTCAAGACTGTAATCCTCAAGAATCCTCAAAAGCACCCGTGCGCACGCATATGCGTCGTCATACGCATGGTGATGGGAAAACGAAACGCCCAGAGCCTCGCATAAATTATTCAGACGGTGGCTTTTCAATTCGGGATACGCCTTTTGTGAAAGCTGTACCGTACACATATAACGGCAAGTCGGGTACGGAATTTTGAAATAATCAAGAGTTGCGCACAGTGCGTTTATGTCAAACGATGTGTTATGCGCAATGACGGTTTTGCCTTCAAGATACGGACGTATCTCGTCCCAATACTGTGCGAAATTAGGCTTATACATTACCATTTCGGGCGTTATACCGTGTATTTTAATGTTATATTCTTTAAATTCAAACGGAACAGGCTTTATGAAAATCTCTTTTTGCTCCGCTATTTTATTGTTTTCAACAACGCAGATACCCATACTGCAAAGACTGGTATACAGAGAGCTTGCGGTTTCAAAATCAATAGCAACAAAGTCCATAAAAATTCTCATAACCTTTCCGAATAAAATCTAATATATATTATATATCAAATGCCTGTATTTGTCAAAGCTTTTTTCAGCTTTTATCCGTAGAGCCGAAACCGCCGTTTCTGTCGCTGACGGCGCTGTCGTCGTAGGTTACGAAATATTCGGTAAAAATTCCCTGACAAAATGCACTGCCCTGCTCTATGCAAACGGTTTTGTTTTCGTTTGTATCGTTTGTTATTTTGCAGAAAATATGACCCTCGTTGTCGCTGTGTGAATAGTCGCTGTCGATAATGCCGACAGTGTTGTTCAATTGAAGTCTGAATTTAAAGCCGAGACTGCTGCGCGGATAAAGACTTAAAACATATCCGTCATCAATCAGAACTCTTATTCCGGTGGGTATTTTTATTGTTTCGCCGGGTTTCAGCGAAATATCCAACGGTGCGAAAAAGTCATATCCTGCCGAACCCTTTGTGGCTCTTTCGGGTAATTTTATATTTTCATAAATTTCTTCGGGATTGCCCTGTAAATCCCAATCCTTCAGAAATTGTTCTTTTGAAATTTTTTGAAATTGAGCAACTGCCTTCATAACGAAAATCCTTTCATAATTACTATATATTGCGGTCACAAAAAAACCAATATACATAATAGCATATAAACGGCGGCAAGTCAAGTACATATGATTTACCGAGGTATTACAATAATGTTGCAAATTTGAAAACACTGAAAAAATTACATGATTTGAAAAAGATTTTTAAGTTAAAATAACAAAAGAATATAATTGAATGAGAGGAAAAGGTATGGGAGTAATAATATCATCGTTCGGACTGTTTGCATACGGTATTCATATATCGCTGTGTGAAAAAATATTCAACGGAAAAATACGCAGAAGAATAATAAGCCGGCGTCCTTTGACGGACAGAAGCATTATAAGAATGTCGGAGATTTGCCACGAACGGAGAAAAAAATTTGAAATAATGGAAAAAAGATTAAAATTAAAGATTGCAAACAAAATAAAAATGTAGTATAATACACTTATGAGAAAATAAGAAAGGTGTTTGCAATGAGTATAAATACAAAAAAACAATTGCCGTGTCCGCATTGTGACCAGATGAATAACGTTACCGTGTGGAATTCAATAACGGCTGACGACAGCCCTGATTTAAAGTTGGATTTACTGCATGGTAAAATTAATTTTTATGTGTGCGGAAACTGCGGCTGCAGAGCCTTAATGCCCGACCCGATGCTGTATCATGATAACGCAAAGAAACTTATTATGTCATTTTCGCCGTGTGCCGATGAGGAACGTGCCGAACGGTTATATGAAAAAATGGCGGAAAGCTCGGAGCAGTCGGGAGAGATGAAAAAACTTGAGGGCTATAATCTGCGTTTTGTTACGGATATAAATGACCTTATGGAAAAAATTCTTATATTTGATAACGGCTTGAATGATAAGGTTATTGAGGTCATAAAAATAATGGTGCTTTCGCAGGATTTGGAAAAAGCCGAACAGAGAACCTGCCGTTTCGGTAAAAAAGATGAAGAAAATATTGAATTTATGATAAAGGACAATAAAGAAGATATGCTTTATACCTGCAAAGTTCCGACGGAAACGTATAATACCTTGTACAAACAGATTATGCAGTCGGGTGTTAAACCGTACAGCTTTAACTGGGAATTTGTAAACAAGCATTATGCGTCAAGAATATTAAACGGATTCAATAATAATTTGAGATAGAAACGGAGATTTTTATGTACGGTTACAAAACCTTTCATGAAGAACTGATGAATAACCTGATTGAAAATGCAAGAAACGGCAATGCGTCTCATGCGTATATTTTTGAGGGAGCAAAGGGACTTTTCAAGCATGAGAGCGCACGCCTTTTTGCGGCTGCACTGACGTGCCTTTCACAGAAGAATGCGCCGTGCGGAGTTTGTTCAAGCTGTAATGAAGCGATTGCAAACAGCAATCCCGATATTATATATGTGGAAAAGCCAAAGGACAAAACCCGTATTACTGTTGATACAATACGTAAAATAAATGAGGACGCCGTTATAAAGCCGTTCAATTCGCCTAAAAAGGTTTATATAATCAATGACGGCGATTTGCTCACGGACGAAGCGCAGAACGCTTTTTTAAAGACATTTGAGGAGCCGCCCGAATATGCGGTGTTTATTATAATTGTGGAATCGTCGGCAAAGCTTTTGCAGACAATTTTGTCAAGGGCGGTAACGGTTTCTTTCAATCAGGTACCGAATAAGGTTATAGAAACAATGCTTTTGGAGAATTATCCGCAGGAACGTGAGAGGATTCCGTTTATAGTGAATTTCAGTGAGGGAATACCGGGCAAGGCAGAGGAGATTATAAACAATCCTCATTTTGAAGAAATGCGCAGTGAGGCAATTGATATGCTTAAATATCTGCTTTCTCCGAATAAAAACGACGCATTTAAAACAGAAGAATTTATTGACAAAAACAAAGATGAGGCGGAAATGCTTTTTGATTTTTGGATTTCATATCTGCGGGATATTATTGTTTTGCAATGCTCCGCATTTGATATGGCGATAAATACAGATAAATTAAGCGCCTTGAAAAAGTATTCCGAAATGTATGACGAAAGAAAAATTGCGTCGGCGATAGATGCGCTGATTGAAGGGAAGAAAATGATGGACAGATATGTTAAAGCCGGTGCGGCGGCATTGCATTGCGCATTGAAAATCCGATGTTAAAAAATATGAGTTGACAAATGAGAATAAATAAGATATAATGTTGTTGAAATTTTTGGAAAGGATACATAATTTATGAATAATAAACTGATATATAACAGACCGGCGGCGTATTGGGAGGAGGCTCTTCCTTTGGGAAACGGCAGACTCGGCGCAATGGTGTACGGCGGATATGAGCATGATGTCGTTTCGCTTAATTTCGACACGTTTTGGAGCGGAACGGTCAGAAACGATAATCAGAAAAACAGCCCCGAGGATTTGAAAAAAATGCAGGAGCTTATTGTAAACGGCGATTATAAGGAGGCAAATAAGCTTGCACAGAAACTGTTTGTCGGTCATTCCGATGTCGGAGCATATCTGCCGGCCGGGGATTTGAATTTTACGATGTATGAGAGTGACAACAACCGCATGGAGAGCTTTGTATTGGATATGGAAAATGGCACGGTTACGGAAAAATTCGGTAAATCGTGCGGAAACTTTGGTGAGCAGTCCCCAAAATATCATACAAGAAATATGTACATATCATATCCTCATGACGTAATGATTATAGACATAAACGCTTGCAGTCCTGTATCATACTGTATAGGATTTGAAAATCCGTTCGTAAAAACAATCACCGAATATGAAAACGGAATAGGTGTAATCTGTAAAGCGCCAACCTCCACAAATCACGGAATTGTTTATGATGATTCAAAAACCGTATCGTTCGGATTGGTTATAAAGGCGTATTCGGACTGCGGAACGGTAACGGCGGAAAACGGCAGAATAGACATTAAGGACGCAAATAAAATTACGGTAGTTGTATCGGGAGAAACAAATTTTGTAAGCTATGACAAATACCCCGATGAAAGCAAGGACTTGCTTTCCGTGTGCGATTCTAAAATTCAAAGAGCGGTTTCGGACGGATTTGACAAAGTATTTGAGGAGCATATAAAGGATTATAAGGAATTATATAACAGAGTAAAGCTTGATATTTGTGAAAGTGACGATACCCCGACAGATAAAAAGAGATTAAATTATATAGACGGAAAAAAAGATGATTCTCTTGTCGAGCTGATGTTTAACTACGGGCGTTATCTGATGATTGCAGGTTCAAGAAAGGGTACTCAGCCTACAAATTTGCAGGGGATATGGAACAGAAAGGCAGCTCCGCCGTGGTTTTCGGACTACACAACAAATATAAACACCGAGATGAATTACTGGGCGGCTGAAAGCTGCAATTTATCGGAGTGTCATGAGTCGTTGTTTAAAATGCTTGAAGAATTATGCAAGGCAGGAGAGAAAACGGCAAGGGATATGTATGGGTGCGGCGGCGCTGTTTGCCATCATAACACGGATTTGTGGAGAATGACAACTCCTGCAACGGGAAGTGTTCGGTGGGCGTCATGGCCTATGGCAATCGGCTGGATGGCACAGCATTTATGGCAGCATTACGAGTATACATCAGATGAAAGCTTTTTAAGAGATACCGCATATCCGATTATAAAAAAAGCGTCTGAATTTTATTTGGATTTAATGATAAAGGACAAGGACGGATATGATATAAATTATGTTTCAATATCTCCCGAAAATGCTTATTTGCTTGACGGCGAGGTATGCTTTGCGGCTAAGATGTCGGCAATGGACAGAAGTATTATAGGAGAACTGTTGGGCAATCTTATAAAAATTTCGGATATTCTGGGAATAAATGATGAGGTTGTTGAAAAAGCGAAAAAAGTGAATCTGTTCCCGTTCAAGGTCGGAAGTAAAGGACAACTGCTTGAATGGTGCGAGGAATTTGAGGAGACGGAGAAGGGACACAGACACGTATCGCATTTGTACGGAGTATATCCGGGGGATTTACTGCACGGCAATGACGAATTAATGAATGCGGCGAGAAAATCGCTTGAATTAAGGCTTGAAAACGGCGGCGGTCATACGGGCTGGAGCTGCGGCTGGATAATATGCTTGTTTGCGGCGTTCAAAGACGGTGAAAATGCTAAGAAATATATAGATAAGCTTATAACAGATTCAACCTATCCGAATTTGTTTGACGCACATCCGCCGTTCCAGATAGACGGGAACTTTGCGTTTACCGCAGGTGTGGCGCATATGCTGTTGCAAAGCCGAAAAGACGGAGATGAGTATATTATAGAAGCCTTGCCGGCAATTCCGAAATCATGGAAAAAAGGAAGTGTTAAGGGATTGCGTGCAAAGGGCGGTTTTGAGGTTGACATTAACTGGGACGGAGACAGCGTTGACGTTAATGTTAAAAATCTGAAAGGCAATAAATACAGAGTAATCAGATAAATTAGGCACAATTTTACGCATTTTTTTGAAAAAATGTGTAAAATTGTGTTGATTTTTTTTAAAATATATGTTATAATCAACAATGTAGTATTTGAAGTATGGCAGAAGTCAAAACAAAAAAATTAAATGTAGAACGGAAGGACGGAAGAAAATGGATTTACAATTGGTTCAGAGAGTCACGGTTGTGGCTTTGGTTATTTTTGCGGCGCTTATGGTATTTATAGGCGTGTTTAGCTGGAAGAGGACGCAGGCAATAGAAGGATTTTTGCTCGGCGGGCGTAATATAGGTCCGTGGGTCAGTGCATTTGCTTACGGAACCTCTTATTTTTCTGCGGTAATATTTGTCGGTTATGCCGGAAAGCACGGCTGGGATATTGGTCTCGGCTCAATTTGGATTGGTATAGGAAATGCGGTATTGGGCTGTTATCTGGCATGGAGACTGCTTGCAAAGCGTACACGCTCCATGACGCACAGATTAAGCTCCAAGACTATGCCCGAATTTTTTGAGGGTCGGTATAACTCAACTGCTTTCAAGGTTGCGGCGGCTTTAATTATATTTGTATTTCTTGTGCCGTATTCTGCGGCTGTTTATAAAGGCTTGGGAAGTATGTTCAGCGCAATATTCCCGAATGTTCCGACAACGGTGTGGATGCTTGTTATAGCCGTTGTTACGGCGGCATATTTAATGCTCGGCGGTTATGTTGCGGCGGCGTATACGGATTTTGTTCAGGGAATAATAATGATATTCGGAGTATTTGCAATGGTAATAGCCATTGTAAATCAGGACAGCGTCGACGGATTCGGCGGATTTTTTGAAAGACTGGCGTCTGTACCCGATAACGGGGACGGAATAACGGGAGTGCAGCTGACAAATTTATTTGGCGGCAGTTCGTGGAAATTCCTTTGCGTAAATATATTGCTGACAAGTTTCGGAACATGGGGCTTGCCGCAAATGGTAAGCAAGTATTATGCGATAAAGGACGATAATTCAATAAAAACGGCTACGGTTGTTTCAACCGTTTTTGCATTGATAATCGGCGCAGGAGCGTATTTTATCGGCTCGCTTTCAAGATTGATTCTGAATAATAACCTCCCATCGGGCGGATATGATTCGGTAATTCCCGATGTATTAATGAAGTCATTGGGCGGAAGTCTTGGTACGATTATAAT
The DNA here is from genome assembly GCA_934454215.1 of uncultured Clostridia bacterium. Classification (GTDB taxonomy): domain Bacteria; phylum Bacillota; class Clostridia; order UBA1381; family UBA1381; genus Ornithomonoglobus_A. The sequence goes on along the minus strand of CAKSGG010000034.1, from coordinate 2,162 downwards.
ATTGTCGGTTGTGCTGTTGCTGTTGCTGTCTGCGTCAATGTCAACGCTGTCATCGGTTGTACTGTCATCAGCGTCGGCAATTTCGATAGATTTGGTTCCTACGGTTAAAAAGAATTATACAAAAGGACAGGAAATGCTCCTTACAAGATTTTTGTGCATATTGTTCGTTGCGCTTTCATATATCTTTGCGACACAGAATATAAGCATAATAGTAAATATTATGTCATTTAGCTGGGGAATTGTTTCGGGCTGCTTTATAGGCCCTTACGTTTGGGGAATTTATTCAAAAAAGACTACAAAAGCAGGCGCATGGGCAGGAATGATTTGCGGATTTTTAACGGTTGCAGTAACAACTGCCGTTCTTACATATATGAACTGCGGAGCGGACGGAATAGGAGCGGCGTTTAAGGCGGCATCGTCAAAAGCGCCTGAAATGGGCGTTGCGGCTATGGTTGTTTCTTTGATAGCTGTACCTGTGGTATCAAGCTTTACAAAGAAATTTGATGAAGAACATATAAATAATGTATTTATAAAATAATTAAAAAAGGAAGGAAGAAAAATGCCGATTACGGAATTTTTGGAAAGAAATGTGAGGGAGTTCCCTGATGATACAGCATTGGTGGAAATAAACCCGAAGGTTATGGAACACGCAAAGGTTACATGGAGGGAGTATGCGCTTATTGAAACAAACCCCGCAAATGTAGGCAGACGTGAAATGACATGGCTTGAATTTGATAAAAAAGCAAATCGCTTTGCAAATCTGATTTTAAGCAGGGGGCTGAAAAAAGGAAACAAGGTTGCGATACTGTTAATGAACTGTATTGAATGGCTCCCGATATATTTCGGTATATTAAAAGCAGGAGGTGTTGCTGTACCGCTGAATTATCGTTATACCGCCGATGAAATAAAATACTGCCTTGATTTATCGGATTCGGATATGCTTGTGTTCGGAGATGAATTTATAGGACGTATTGAGGAAATATGCGATAAAATTCCGAAAGTAAAGCAGGTATTTTATGTCGGTGAAAGCTGCCCGACTTTTGCGGAAAGCTGTGAAGAACTTACAAAATTTATGAGAAGTGTTGCACCTGATGTAAAAATAACCGACGATGATGACGCTGCAATATATTTCTCATCGGGCACAACAGGATTCCCGAAAGCGATACTGCATAATCATACAAGCCTTGTACATTCCGCAAGGGTGGAGCAAAACCACCACGGGCAGACAAAGGAGGACGTGTTCCTGTGCATACCGCCGCTTTATCATACGGGTGCGAAAATGCACTGGTTCGGCAGTTTGATTTCGGGCGGAAAAGCCGTATTGCTGAAGGGCATAAATCCCGAATGGATATTGAGAGCCGTATCGGAGGAGGGCTGTACGATAGTATGGCTGCTTGTGCCGTGGGCGCAGGATATACTTGACGCTATAGACAGAGGCGATATAGATTTAAGCAAATACGAACTTGACCAATGGAGACTAATGCACATAGGCGCTCAGCCTGTGCCGCCAAGCCTTATAAAGCGCTGGAAAGAGCATTTCCCGAATCACAAATATGATACAAATTACGGCTTGAGCGAATCAATAGGCCCGGGCTGTGTACATTTGGGCGTTGATAATATACATAAGGTCGGTGCAATCGGAAAGGCTGGATATGGCTGGGAAACAAGGATACTTGATTCAAACGGCAATGATGTAAAGCAAGGAGAAGTCGGAGAATTGGCGGTAAAAGGTCCCGGCGTTATGTCATGCTATTACAATGATAAAAAGGCAACCGATGAGGTTATGCACGGCGATTGGCTGCTTACGGGCGATATGGCTCGTGAGGACGAGGACGGATTTATATATTTGGTAGACAGAGCAAAGGACGTTATAATTTCGGGCGGTGAGAATTTATATCCCGTTCAGATTGAGGACTTTTTGAGACGTCATGACGCTATAAAGGACGTTGCTGTGATAGGCTTGCCCGACCACAGACTCGGTGAGATTGCGGCGGCTATTATAGAATTAAAGCCCGACAAGCAGTGTACGGAGGAAGAAATAAATGAATTTTGCCATGAGCTTCCGAGATATAAAAGACCGAGAAAAATTATTTTTGCCGATGTACCAAGAAACCCGACAGGCAAGATAGAAAAACCGAAACTCAGAGAACGCTACTGCGGGG